>JAJYTX010000039.1 GCA_021792815.1 Pseudomonadota bacterium | reverse complement strand
GGACTGCGTACAATTACTCATCCACGGCGGGGCGCCGCGCACGCATGCTGTGAGGCTCACCGTGAGCAACCGTTTCCCGAGAAGGATCGCGACCGGGCCCGAGCCGCTGGCGCTCCGCGGCATCCCATCCTGATCGCTTCACACTCTGAGGTGCCCATGGATCGCTCTTCTCTGGCGGAATCCTTCGAGCATCATCTGAAACTCGATCAGATGCTGAGTCCGGCCAGAGCCAGTGAGCGCGATCGCTTCGAGGCGCTTGCCGCCGCGGTGCGCGATCTGATCGGCGAGCGGTGGCTCGCGACGGACCAGGCCTACGATCTGAAGCGGCCGAAGCGCGTGTACTACCTGTCGATGGAGTACCTGCTCGGGCGCTCGCTCAAGGCGAATCTGGTCAACCTGCGCATCGAGCCCGAGGTGCGCCGGATGCTCCTGAACCACGGTATCGACCTCGACCGACTGCTCGAGGCGGAGCCGGATGCCGGACTCGGCAACGGCGGACTCGGCCGCCTGGCCGCGTGCTTCATGGACTCCCTGGCCACGCTGCAGATCCCGGCGGTCGGCTACGGGCTGCGTTACGAATACGGCATGTTCCGTCAGGAGATCGTCGACGGCTGGCAGGTCGAGCATCCCGACAACTGGCTGCGGCGCCCCGACCCCTGGGAAATAGCCCGGCACGAGCGTTCGGTGGAAGCGCGGATCCACTGCACACTGCGGTTCGAGGAAGGCGTGCCGCGGCTCTTCGACCACCGCTCGGCCACGCTGCGCGGCATACCGTACGACCGGCCGATGGTCGGCTTTGGCGCCAGGTCGGTCAATACGCTGCGCCTGTGGGAGGCGACCTCGCCGGATTACTTCGACCTCAACGAATTCAATCACGGTGACTTCTTCGGCGCCGTTCATGACAAGATCCTGGCGGAAAATCTCACTCGCGTGCTTTATCCGGACGATGCGACTTCCGCCGGGCGGCATCTGCGCTTCCTGCAGGAATACTTCCTGGTCGCCTGCTCGCTCGCGGACATCGTGCGGCGCTTCCGCCGCACCGGCGGTGAGTGGCGCAGCTTCCCGGACCAGGTCGCCATCCAGCTGAACGACACCCATCCGTCGCTGGCGGTCGCCGAACTGATGCGCATTCTCCTCGACGAAGGCCGGCTCGGCTGGGAGGAGTCCTGGGCTATCACGGTAGGCACCCTCTCCTACACCAACCACACGCTGCTCCCGGAGGCGCTGGAGCGCTGGCCGGTCGAGCTGTTCGAGCTCGCGCTGCCGCGCCAGCTGGAGATCATCTACGAGATCAACCGACGGTTCCTCGCCCAGGTTCGGGCGCGCTTTCCCCGCGACGAGGCGCGCGTGGAGCGCATGAGTCTCATCGAAGAGCGGCCCATCAAGGCCGTACGGATGGCCAGTCTGGCGATCGTCGGTTCCCACAGCACCAACGGGGTGTCGGCCATCCACAGTGAGTTGCTGCGCACGCGCACGCTTGCGGATTTCGCGCAGCTGCTCCCCGAGCGCTTCCGCAACGTGACCAACGGGGTGACCCCCAGGCGCTGGCTGCTCCAGGCCAATCCCGGGCTGGCGGAGCTGCTCACGCAATCGACCGGAGACGGCTGGATCACCGACCTCGGCAGGCTGCGCGCGCTCGGCCCTCTGGCGGAGGATGCGGCGTTCCGGGAGCGATTCCGCCAGGTCAAGCACGCCGCCAAGGTCCGCCTCGCCGACTCGCTCAGGTCCCGTCTGGGCCAGAGCGTCGATCCGGAGTCGATCTTCGACTGCCAGGTGAAGCGCATCCACGAGTACAAGCGCCAGCTGCTCAACGTGCTGCACATCATCATCCACTATGAGCGCCTGCGGCGCGACGGCGCGCGCGCGCCAGGTGCCGCGCGGACATTCTTCTTCGCCGGCAAGGCCGCTCCCGCCTATACGTTGGCGAAGCTCATCATCAAGTTGATCAACAACGTCGCGGACGTGATCGATGCGGATCCCGAGGTGCGCGGCCGGCTCAAAGTGCTTTTTTTGCCGGATTACGACGTCACGCTCGCAGAACAGTTGATCCCGGCGAGCGATGTGTCCGAGCAGATCTCCACGGCCGGTTACGAGGCGAGCGGCACCAGCAACATGAAGTTCATGATGAACGGCGCGCTCACCGTCGGCACGCGCGACGGGGCGACCATAGAGATGGCGAAGGAAGCCGGCGAGGAGAACTTCTTCCTCTTTGGGCTCACCGCCGCGCAGGTGGCGGGCAGCCGCGGCTGGTACGACCCGCACTGGCACTACGCGCATGAGCCCGAGACGCGCGGCGCCCTCGACCTGATCTCCGGAAATCATTTCAGCCGCGGCGAGCCGGGGATCTTCTCGCCCATCGTGGACGCCCTGCTGACGCACGGCGATTATTTCATGCACCTGGCCGACCTCACCGCCTACAGCCGCACGCAGGCCGAAGTGGGCAGGGTCTATCTCGATCCCGACGCTTGGACGCGTCGCGCCATCCGCAACGTCGCCGCGAGCGGCAGGTTCTCGAGCGACCGCGCGATCGGCGCCTACGCCGAAGAGATCTGGAGCGCGAAACCCTGCCCACCCTCGGAAGCCGGCCAAGTGCCGGACTGGGACAGCGCCGCTGCGCAAACCGGTGTGGCGCGCAAAACCCGGGACACACCTCAGGCGGAGTCGAAACCATGACGGATACGCGTGCCGGACATCCGGCCACAGCGGACATGCTGGTGGACCTGAGCGCGCTCGAGCGCGCCTATTACGAGCGCAATCCGGATGTGACCCAATTGACGCAGCGTGTGCAATTCGGCACCAGTGGTCACCGCGGCTCCTCGCTCGATGGAACCTTCAACGAAGCGCACATTCTCGCCATCACTCAGGCCGTGTGCGAGTACCGCAAAGCCCGGGGTATCGATGGTCCGCTGTTGATCGGCAAGGACACGCATGCGCTGTCGGCCCCGGCCGAGCGGACCGCGCTCGAGGTGCTGGCCGCAAATGGCGTCGAAGTGGTCCTGGCCGGTGGTGCGGGCATCACCCCGGTGCCGGTCATCTCTCGCGCCATCGTCACGCACAACCGGGGACGGACCTCCCGTCTGGCCGACGGACTGATCGCCACACCTTCGCACAACCCGCCGCGTGATGGCGGCTTCAAGTACAACCCGCCGCACGGCGGACCGGCGGGCACGGAAGTGACCGCATGGATCGAGCGGCGGGCCAATGAGCTGCTCGCCGACGGCAGCGACGACGTCAAGCGCGTGCCATACGCGGCGGCCCTGAAGGCGGCAAGCACGCATACGACCGACTTCATCGGCCCGTACGTCAACGACCTCGAAACCGTCATCAACATGCCGGCAATCCGTGCCGCGGGCCTCAAGCTCGGGGTCGATCCGCTGGGAGGCGCGGCGCTGTATTGCTGGGCGCCGATCAACGAGCGATACGGTCTTGACATCGAAGTAGTGAACCCCGAGGTGGACCCGAGATTCGCATTCATGACGGTCGATCACGATGGCAAGATCCGCATGGACTGCTCCAGCCCTTACGCGATGGCGAGACTCGTCGGGCTGAAGGACCGCTTCCAACTCGCTTTCGGCAACGATCCGGACTCCGACCGGCACGGCATCGTGACGCCCTCGCAAGGCCTGATGAATCCCAATCACTACCTGGCCGTGGCGATCGACTATCTGCTCACCCACCGCCCGGACTGGCGACGCGGCACACCGGTGGGCAAGACCGTGGTCAGCAGCAGCCTGATCGATCGGGTGGTGGCCCACCTCGACGGACGCCTCTACGAGGTGCCGGTAGGCTTCAAATGGTTCGCCGCGGGACTGCTCGAGGGTTCGCTGTGCTTCGGCGGCGAGGAGAGCGCCGGGGCCAGCCTACTGCAGCGGGACGGATCGGCGTGGACGACTGACAAGGACGGACCAGTGATGAACCTGCTCGCCGCCGAAATCACTGCGGTGACGGGCAAGGACCCCGGCGAGCACTTCCGCCGGCTGGCCGATCGGCTCGGCACACCCCATTACACACGCCTCGATGTGCCGGCTAGCGCCCGGGAGAAGACGGCGCTCGCGACACTCGCCCCCGAAGCCGTGACGGAAGCCGAGCTTGCCGGAGCACCCATCACCGCCAAGCTCACCAGGGCGCCCGGCAATCACGCAGCCATCGGCGGACTGAAGGTGATCGCCGAGCACTGCTGGTTCGCTGCGCGACCTTCCGGCACCGAGAATCTCTACAAGATCTATGCCGAGAGCTTCCGCGATGCGGCACACCTCGAGAGCGTGGTGCGTGAAGCCGAACACATCGTGACACGTTCGCTCGCTCGGGGTTCCTGAGTGCGCGGCGATCTCCCAACTGGGATCTGAGCTCGATGACAGGCTGGCTCGACATCGAGGGATCGGCGCTGCCGCTTGGCGTCACCTGGTGTGCGGACACGCAGGCCTGGAACTTTGCCCTGTACTCCAAGCACGCCGAGGCCGTCACGCTCCTCCTGTACGGACCGAGTGACCTCGTAAAGCCGCGCGTGACCTTCGCCATGGACTACCTGCACAACAAGTCGGGCCGCATCTGGCATTGCCGCATCCCGGCACGCAGCGCCCCCGAAACGCGCTATTACGCATACTCGGTGAGCGGGCCGGCCGCCGACGGCGGCTTCGAGCGGCACACGTTCTCGCCGCAGAAGATTCTGCTCGACCCTTACGCGCGGGCAGTGTTCTTCCCGCCTGGTTTCGAGCGAGCCGCCGCCTGCCGACCGGGATCGAATGCCGGCAAGGCACCGCTCGGCGTGCTCACGGGCGCGAACGCAGCGTTCGACTGGGCGGGTGACCGCCGGCCGCGTCACGGCTCGGACAGCGTGATCTACGAGCTGCACGTGCGGGGCTTCACGCGCAGCCCGAGCTCCGGGGTGATCCCGGAAAGACGCGGCACCTACAGCGGACTGATCGACAAGATCCCGTATCTCAAGGCCCTCGGTATCACCATCGTGGAACTGATGCCGGTGTACCAATTCGATCCGCAGGAAGGCAATTTCTGGGGCTACATGCCCTTGAGCTTCTTCGCGCCGCATCACGGCTACGGCTGCCGTCCCGATGAGAGCGGCCAGCACGATGAATTTCGCGAAATGGTCAAGGCGCTGCACGCCGCGGACATCGAGGTCGTTCTGGATGTCGTCTACAACCACACCGCCGAGAGCGACGAGCACGGCCCGGTGTACAGCTACAAGGGCATCGACAACAGCACCTACTACATCCTGACCCGATCCGGCCTGACGGGCCGGAGCGAGCGGATGTACGAGAACTTCTCGGGCACCGGCAATACCCTGCACTGTGCCAACCGCTACGTGCGCAAGCTGATCATCGACAGCCTGCGCTACTGGGCCCGCGAGATGCACATCGACGGGTTCCGATTCGATCTCGCCTCGGTTTTCGCCCGTGCCGCCGACGGCTCGCTCAATACCAGGGATCCTCCCCTGTTCGGCGACATTCTTTCGGACCCCGACCTCCAGGGCGTCCGTCTGATCGCCGAGCCCTGGGACGCGGCGGGCGCGTATCAGTTGGGACGGGCCTTTCCCGGCGCCCGCTGGTCGCAGTGGAACGGTCGTTTCCGCGACGATATCCGGCGCTTCCTGCGCGGTGACGCGGGCCTGGTGGGAGCGCTCATGCAGCGCCTCTACGGGAGCGATGATCTGTTTCCGGACGATCGGCCGAACGCGTTTCACGCCTATCAGAGCGTCAACTACATCACCTCTCACGACGGCTTCACCCTTTACGACCTCATCGCCTACAACAGCAAGCACAATGCCGCCAACGGCCATGGCAATACGGACGGGACGGATGAGAATTTCAGCTGGAACTGCGGCTGGGAGGGCGATGCGGGCGCCGCGCCCGAGATTCTGCAGCTGCGGCGCAGGCAGGCGAAGAACTTCTGCGCGCTGCTCCTTCTAGCCAACGGCACGCCGATGCTGCGCGCCGGCGATGAATTCCTGCAGACTCAGGGCGGGAACAACAATCCGTACAATCAGGACAACGGGACGAGCTGGCTCAATTGGGCTCTTCTCGAGCCAAACGCGGAGATCTTCCGCTTCTTCCGCCTGATGATCGGCTTTCGCAAAGCGCATCCCACCCTCTGCCGCAGCCGGTTCTGGCGTGATGAGGTGCGCTGGTTCGGAACCGGTCCGGCCGTCGACCTGAGCCCGCAATCGCGCACTCTGGCCGTGTACCTCGACGGCGCCTCGCAGGGCGACGTTGATCTGTACATTCTGATCAACGGCTCGGATCGAGCACAGACCTTTGAAATACAGGTACCGCGGCCAGGCGGCTGGCAGCGCATCCTCGACACCGGGCTCGAGACCCCGGATGACTTCACGGAGCCGCCGGGCGAGAAGCACACTGCGGGGACATCCTATCGGCTCGGCCCACGGACAGTCGCCGTGCTGTCGTCTGGCTCCCGGACCGATCGGTAGCCGGTTTGCGCCGCAGTACGGCGCGGGATATCCGGCGGGGTGGAATGGGATTTCTGAATCATGGGCAAGCACCCGAGTAGTTCGTCAGCGAATCGGCGCAGTCGCACTGGCTGCTCGTTGCCGCCCGGATGCGCGTCGAGTCGTGTGGAGGCTCGCCGCTCGAGCCTGCGGGTCGCCGGCGTCCTCTGATCGTGCAGCGCGACCGGATCGCCTCGGTCTCCACGGCGCCCGGCAAGCGCATTGCGTCCATCGATATTACAGGGTATATTACTGGCTATATTTATCGGACACGAACGTGTCGATTTCACCGCAAAAGAAGGCCGTGCGAGATTACCGGCGCCGTCTCGAAGAGAGCGGCATGGCACGATTCGAGGTCCTGGGCCTCAATCTCGACCGGGAACTCATCCGGGTCGTCGCACGACGGCTCTCGCGCAACGATGATGAGGCAAAGCGGATTCGCTGCACACTGAAGCGCACTCTCGCCGGAGCGGTTCCGCCACAAGGTGGCATTCTTGCGGCCCTTCGGCGCTCACCTCTCGTCGGTGCGGATCTGGAGCTTCACCGTCCGGTCATGCATGGCCGACAGGTCGAGCTGTGACCCATTATCTGCTCGACACCAACATCATCAGCAACGTCACAAAGCCCGAGCCATCCGCGCGGCTCGTGTCCTGGATGAGCCAGCAAGCAGACGAGAACCTCTACATTTCGTCGCTGACACTTGCCGAGATACGCCGCGGAATACTGGAGAAGCCCGCCGGCAAGAAGCGCCGCGAGTTGGAACGGTGGTTTTCCGGCCTCGAAGGGCCGCAAGCGCTGTTCGCTGACCGCGTCCTACCCTTCGACGACAAGGCCGGTCTCGTCTGGGCCCGTTTGATGGCGGACGGAACAGCGAAGGGACGCCCGCGCAGCGCGCTCGACATGATCATTGCATCGGTTGCGCAGGCCAATGACTGCGTCATCACCACCGACAACGAGCAGCGCTTCCAGGGATTGCGTTACATCAATCCGCTTCGCGAGCCCAGCTGAATGATCTCGAGTCGTGGGCGGCGCGCGAAGCCCGACTATGAAGCCATGCGAGCTCGGGTCTAAGCTTGCGCGTGGCCGCGGATGGACGTCAGCAGAATCCCGTGGAATCGGGAGCCGCCCCAAGCCTTATTCTTCGACGTGAAGAATTTGGCGTACTTTTTTGTTTATAAAGGAATTTATTGGAGCGGGAAACGAGATTCGAACTCGCTCTCCATCTCATTGATTCAACAAGGAATTTCTCCAAAACGGGGCACTTGATGTACTAAATTCTGTACTGCTTGGGCAAAGCTGGCGAAGCACCCCGGCTGCGACCTCGGTGCCTGCGGCCACCCGGCCACGCGGTGATCACAATCAGCGTTCAGGCCATGGGCAGGAGTGCAACGATTTCCTAATACTGATTGCAGCGGATGCATAAATGTAGTAACGTACCTACAATTATCAGTCAGGCAACCTCCATGACCGCCACAACCGTCTCCAGCCGCGAGTTCAATCAAGACGTGACCCGTGCCAAGCGGGCTGCCGAGTGTGGCCCTGTATTCATCACCGATCGCGGCGAGCCGGCACACGTGCTGCTCACTATTCAGGAATACCGGCGACTCACCGCCGAGCACCGCAACCTTGCAGAAGCGCTCTCGATGCCCGGCCTCTCCGACATCCACCTCGAGATTCCGCGCTCACGCGAGCGACCCCGCTCCGCAGACTTCGACTGATGTACCTGCTCGACACCAATGTTCTGTCCGAGCTACGCAAGGTCGGCGACGGCAAGGCCGATACCAATGTCACCGCCTGGATCTCAAGTGTCGATGCTGCGAACTTCTACCTCTCCGCCATCTCCCTCATGGAGCTTGAACTGGGGATTCTGCTCGTCGAGCGACGCGATGCTCCACAGGGCGAGCGGCTGCGCACCTGGATGCGTACCCGGATTTTGCCCGAGTTCTCGGAGCGAACTCTACCTGTCGACCAAGCAGTCGCGCTGCGCTGTGCCCGACTCCATGTGCCCGACCCCTGCCCCGAACGCGATGGATATATCGCGGCAACAGCCCTCGTTCATGGCATGACCGTCGTGACACGCAACGTAGCCGACTTCGAGCCCACTGGCGTTCGCCTGCTCAACCCGTGGATTCCCGCCGAGACATGATGGGGCCAAAGAACTCCATCCGGGCGCGCAAGCGGATCCCTTGACGCCGGGCGATCTGCCGAAACGGGCGCGCGTAGCAGAGGAATGTACCGGGCTGCCGATCCACCCCCGCCACCCCTACATCGGCGACCTCGTCTTCACGTCATTCTCGGGCTCCCACCAAGACGCGATCCGCAAGGGATTCGCGGCCCAGGACCCGCAGGGCCGATGGGAAGTGCCCTACCTGCCCATCGATCCGGCGGACCTCGGCAGGAACTACGACAGCGTGATCCGTGTGAACAGCCAATCGGGTAAGGGCGGTATTGCTTATCTGCTCGAACGAAATCATGGCGTAGTGATGCCGAGACGCATGCAGGTCGAGTTCAGCGCCGTGGTGCAGGCGCACGCCGATGCCGCCAAGACTGAGATCAGCTCCGCTCAACTCTGGTCGCTGTTCGAGGCGACCTATCTTCAGCCGCAATCCGCCTTTGCCTACGCCGGCCACCACTTGGTCGAGGTCTCCCCGGCCGTGCAAGGCATCGACCTCGACCTCATCGCGGGTGAAGCGCGCCTGCGCCTGAAGGGTCGGGGGAACGGCCCCATCGCGGCCGTCGTAAATGCCCTCGGCGTGCCGCTGCGCATCGATTCCTACGAGGAGCGCTCGCTCGGCAAGGGAGCCGACGCCCAGGCCATGGCCATCGTCGAGGTCGCCCGGATCGGCACGGTCGGGACACGCTTCGGCGTGGGCATCCATCCGAACATCGTCACGGCATCCGTTCTGGCGGTGCTGAGTGCTACGGCGCGACTTGGGATGACAGCGGAGGATCTTCCGCGGACGCCGAGGATTCGGGCCCGCAGCGTCTGATTGGATCGCGGTGCGGCGGCATGCGGACCGGGAGGGCCGTCATGCCGCTGCGCCGGGCGCTGCACGGTCAGCCGGATCGGAAAGCGGCGCCGAGGCCCGAGAAGGGTGGCGAGTAGGCCGACCTCGCCGCATAAGCGACTGCGTCGAAAAGAGTTCTGGAGCGGGAAACGAGGCTCGAACTCGCGACCTCAACCTTGGCAAGGTTGCGCTCTACCAACTGAGCTATTCCCGCATCGCGGTGAGAGGCGGCATTGTAGAGGCCGCCTGCCCGAAGTCAAGGCACGGGTGCCTGCGCCCCGGGCGCGGGCACGGGCTAGCCCCTGAACTCCGGACGCTTCAGCTCCGGCCACGCCGCGCGCAGGTACGCCACCATCGAGATCAGGGTCGCCAGCGCGGCGAGCTCGGTGAGCATCACGCCGGTCGGGTAGATCGGCAAGCCCTTGAGCGGCAGACGGTACAGCATCATCGAGAGGCCCACGATCTGCAGAATGGTCTTCACCTTGCCGAGCTGCGAGACCGCCACCTTGCGCCGCTGTCCGATCTCGGCCATCCACTCCCGCAGCGCCGAAATCGTGATTTCACGCCCGATGATCACCGCCGCCGTAAGCACGATGAGCGGCCGGGTGTCATGGCTCACGATCAGCACGAGCGCGACCGCCACGATCAGCTTGTCGGCCACCGGGTCGAGGAACGCGCCGAGGCGCGAGGTCTGGCCCAGCCGGCGCGCGAAATACCCGTCGAGACTATCGGTGATGCCGGCCGCGGCGAACAGCAGCCCGGCGGCCGGATCCGCCCACCCATAGGGCATGAAGAACAGCAGCACGATGAGCGGGATGGCGGCGATGCGCAGGAAGGTCAGCGTGTTCGGCAGGTTCCAGGGCAAGGTCCCCCCAATCAAGAGCCGGGATGCAAGTGATCATAAAGGGTACGCGCCAAGGTTGCGCCGATTCCCGCCACCTTTTCGAGGTCCGCCACCCCCGCGCGCAGCACGCCCTGCAGTCCGCCGAACTGCGTGAGCAGCGCGCGCCGCTTGGCCGGACCGAGTCCCGGAACCGCCTCGAGCACCGACTCCGTGTAGCGCCGGGCGCGTTTGCGCCGGTGCCCGGTGATGGCGAAACGGTGCGCCTCGTCCCGGATCCGCTGGACGAGCCGGGACGCCGGGGAATGCGCGTCGGGGATCCTCGGCAGCCGCTCGCCGTAGACGAACAGCCGTTCTTGCCCGGGGCGCCGGTCCGGCCCCTTGGCGACCCCGACCAGCGTGAGGTCGGCGAATCCGAGCTCGGCGAGCACCGCGTGGACGCCTTCGATCTGCCCCACCCCGCCGTCGATGAGCAGCACATCGGGCGCCGGGATCTCCTCGCGCCGGATGCGGCTGTAGCGGCGCTTCAAGGCCTGCCTGAGCGCGCCGTAATCGTCACCCGGGGTCACACCGGTGATATTGAAGCGCCGGTATTCCTTCCGGAGCGGTCCGTCCGTGCCGAACACCACGCACGAGGCCACCGTCCCCTCGCCTCCGGTGTGGCTGATGTCGAAGCATTCCATGCGCTCGGGCGGCTGGCGCAGATCGAGCTCGGCAGCCAGTCCCGAGAGCATCTCCTGCATGCCATGGCGGCGCGAGAGCCGCATGCGCAGCGCCTGCGTCGCATTCTCCCGCGTCAGCTGCACCCACTTCGCCGCCAGCCCCCGCATCGGGCAGCGCACCCGAACCCCGTGCCCGGCTCGCGCACCGAGCGCCTGTCCGAGCGCCTCGGCGTCCTCGAGCCGACGCCCCACGAGCACTTCGGGCGGCGGCTCGTTGTCCGCGTAGTACTGCATCAGAAACGACGAGAGCGCCTCCTGCGGCTCGGCGAGCGCCGCGCGCGGAAAGCTGCTGCGGGTGCCGAGATTGCGCCCGCCGCGCACCAGCATGATGCTGACGGCATACTCGCCCGGCTCCCCGGCAATGTCGAACACGTCGACATCACGCTCGTCCTCGGCGGTCACCACCTGCTGGGCCTGGATCGCCCGCAACGCCGCGAGCTGATCGCGGATCTCGGCGGCGCGCTCGTATTCCAGCCGGCCGGCCGCCTGCTGCATGCGCTCGCGGAGCAACAGGTTCACCTCGTCGCTGCGGCCCTCGAGCACCTTGACGGCCGCCTCCACATCCTGAGCGTAGGCCTCGCGGCCGATCAGTCCGACACACGGCGCCGAGCAGCGCCCGATCTGATGCTGCAGGCACGGGCGATTGCGGTGCGCGAAAAAACTGTCACGGCAGCTGCGGATGCGAAACAGCTTCTGCAGCTGATTGAGCGTCTCGTACACCGCGGCGGCGCTCGGGAAAGGGCCGAAGTACCGGGCGCCCGCGCTGCGCGGCCCGCGGTACACCGTAAGACGCGGATACTCGTGAGCGGTGCCGAGCAGGATGTAGGGGTAGCTCTTGTCATCGCGCAGCACCACGTTGAAGCGTGGCCGGTGCTCCTTGATGAGGTTGTACTCGAGCAGCAGGGCCTCGGTCTCGGAATTGGTGACCGTGACCTCGATATCCTCGATGAGCCCGACCAGCGCCTGCACCTTCGGGCTGAGGTTGCCGGCGC
>JAJYTX010000038.1 GCA_021792815.1 Pseudomonadota bacterium | reverse complement strand
CTCGTGTGCTGGATCGTTCTGAACGGCTTTGGATTTCCGTATTCCAATGGCCAGACGGATCCCGGGGTCTTCGTGGCCTACGCGATCGCCTTTCTCTTCGTCCTGGCCGCGCACGGGCAATCCCGGGGCGCCGGTGACGTCGGCCATCCGACCCGGAACCGGCTATGGGATGTGGCGCGGTTGAGCTTCGGGGCGCTCTGGCTGTTCGACGCCGCGCTCAAGTGGCTGCCGGCCTTTCTGCTGCATTTTACCAGCCAGATCACCTCGGTCATCGCGGGTCAGCCGCACTGGATCGCCGTCTGGCTCGGATTCGTGGCGCAGCTCGTTCACGGGGTCGGACCCATCGTGGTGGCGGTGCTGGTGGGTGTGGCGGAGATCGCGATCGCCGTGGGCCTGCTGACGGGCAGGAGTCTGCGCCTCGTGATCCCGTTTGGGATCCTGTACTCCCTGGCCGTCTGGTCGACCGCCGAGGCGTTTGGGGGGCCCTACAGCACGGCGGGAACGGGAGTACGGGGCAATGTTCTCGGTAACGTGCTCATCTACCTGATTCCCTTCCTGTTTCTTTGGGCGCGCCAGAGAGAGTCGGCGTCCGGTTGATTCGCGGTGGACGGGAACGCCAAAACGGATGACCGCCTCCCGGTCGACGGGCGTTTCCGGCGCACCTGTCGTCGCGGTGTCGGCTAGCTTTCGGGGTTCAGCGCACGCTCCAGCCAGTGCGAGAGGGTCGCCGCATCCACCGCGCCGGACTGGCGGGCCAGCTCGCGCCCCGCGCGGAACAGGATCAGCGTCGGGATACTGCGTATCCCGAAGCGCCCCGCAAGCTGCGGCTGCTCGTCCGTGTTGACTTTGGCCACGCGAAGCGCCGTTGCGCGTTGAGCCGCCGTGCGCTCGAGGACAGGCGCCATCATCCGGCATGGGCCGCACCACGGCGCCCAGAAGTCCACCAGCACCGGCAGGGTGGCCCGCTCGACGTGAGCGGCAAATGCCGCGGCATCCAGGGAGACCGGCTCACCGGTGAGCACCAGCGCCTTGCAGCGCGGGCACTTGGGGTGCTCGTCCGCACGAGCCTCGGGCACGCGAACGAGGGCGTGACACTGAGGACAAGCCACCAACAGCGCGCCGGCAGTGCTTTTTTCGGCGTTCATGCGGCTTCGATGGGGCCGGGCAGGCGGGATTCAAGCGCCGGGGCCTTGGCTTCGCCGCCACCGCCCCCATGTCACCATCCAGCGTCTCCTCAACCTCATCCACCGGGGCTGCGTCGCTCATGGAATACCGGGATTATTACAAGATTCTGGGTGTCGCCCGGACGGCCACCGCCGAGGACATCAAGAAGTCCTACCGGCGGCTCGCCCGCAAATACCACCCGGACGTCAGCAAGGAGACGGACGCCGAGCAAAAGTTCAAGGAGGTCCAGGAAGCCTATGAGGTGCTGAAGGACCCTGAGAAACGCGCCGCTTATGATCAGCTCGGCAGCGGCTGGAAATCCGGACAGCAGTTTCGGCCTCCGCCCGACTGGGCGAGCGGCTTCGAGTTCAGCGGCGCCACCGGCCCTCACGGCGCTGCAGGAGGAGCATACGGTTTCGAACCGGAGGGCTTCAGCGACTTCTTTTCGTCGCTCTTTGGCGGGGCGAGCCCCTTCGCGGGCCCCGGGCGGAAACGACCGAGCGGGCGCGACCATCATGCCCGGATCGACATCGATCTCGAGGAAGCCTTCGGCGGTGGCACGCGCACGCTGGAGCTGAAGCGCCCGGAACCGGGGCCGGGTGGGACGCCCGGGCTGCGCTCACACACGGTGCGCGTCACGATTCCTGCTGGAGTCACCGATGGCCAGCTGATCCGGCTCGCCGGCCAAGGCGAAGCGGCTTCGGGCGGTGGACGCGCTGGAGACCTGTACCTCGAGGTGCACGTACGTCCACACCGACTCTTTCAACTGGATGGGCGCGACGTCACCCTGACACTGCCGGTGGCGCCCTGGGAGGCAGCGCTCGGTGCGACGGTCACCGTGCCGACGCTCGGCGGCGCGGTCGAGATGCAGGTTCCGTCCGGGGCCCAGTCGGGGCAGAAACTGCGGCTGCGGGGCCGGGGTCTGCCCGGTCAGCCGCCTGGCGACGCGTACGTGCAGCTCAGGGTGGTCCTGCCGCCCGCCGACTCGCCCGAGGCGCGCGCGCTGTACGAGGACATGCGCGGGAAACTGGCGGGATTCGATCCGCGCGCCGATCTCAGGAGGTAATGCCATGACTGACGTCGTGGAGGTGCATGAAGTCCGCGTGTTGGGCGAGGCCGATTGGATCGCGGCCGCCGAGATCTGCCGTGTCTGCCGGCTCGAGCTGAACACCGTGATCGAACTCACCGAGCTCGGAGTGGTTTCGCCCCGAGGCGGATCCCCGCAGGAGTGGCAGCTTCCGGCAGCGGCGCTGCCGCGGCTGGCCATGGCCGGGCGGTTGATGCGTGATCTCGGAGTGAACGTCAGCGGAGCGGCGCTCGCCATCGAGCTTCTGGAGGCGCAGCGCGAACTCGAGCGGCAGATCCGGCGCCTGGAGCGGCTCGCCGGGCAGTGAGAGCGCCCGTGGCCCGGATCATCTGCGATATCTTCTCGACAATCGATCCTTGAAGGCGAAAAAGAAAATTCCCAGCAGGAACAGTCCGCAGAGTCCCACGACGACGAAGCTCAGCGTATTCGTGATCTGGGTGAGGAGCTGCGCCGGTAATCCCATGGAGACAAACACCAGCACCGACAGCAGGCCGAGCGCCAGAATGAGGTAGTGGAAGGTTCCCTGCCGCCAGCTCAGCCCGATGCAGGCCCCAAGCGTGGCCAGGCCGGCCGCCACGATGCCGGTGGCGAGTGGCCAGCCGTCGTAGGCGAAGATCATCGGCTCGAGCGCCCCCTGGAACAGGCGGCTCCACTGCGGGACTCCCCAGACCAGGCCGTAGATCAGCGAAGCGCCGAGCAGCACCGCGGCCACTGCCGAGCACAGAATGAAACCTCGCTTTCGTGCCTGCATGTCCAACCTGCCCAGGGCATTGGCCGGTACGATCAGCTGAAATTCTAGCGGAGACGGACCGCATGTGCCGGCATGCGGGCAGGTCCGCCGCTTTCGCATGGGGGCGCAAGCGGCTCCCCGGAGGTCCTTCAGCTCTTGCCGACGACGACCTCGCTGATCTGGAGGACCGGCGACAGATCAGTGTAGTTGGGGATATCACCCAGAATGTCCTGCGCGTGCGGCCCGAAACCTGCCTGAAACGCTTCGACGGAGTCGCAGAAGATGTGGCACATCGCGACGTATGTGGCGGGTGCTCCCGGTGAACCGCCTGCCAGGCCTTTGTCGATGGTGTAATACCGGCACTTCTCGCCCATGAGGCGCTTCACGAGCGGCAGGTGCCGGTCCCGGTAGTAATCATGGTCGAATCGGGCACCGGGAGTGTTCGGGTACATCACGCTGACCTTGATCATGGTATTCCACCCAAAATGTGACCAGCCGGGAAAGGCTTCGCAACGAATAGTGCAGCACCTCGCGAACCCCGGCAACCCTGCGTCTGCGCCGCGACCAGGGTGTTTGGGAGGATGCCGATGGCGGATGATGCGCCGCGCCTCGCTCCTGCCTTTTACCGCCGCCGCGGCGCTCCTGTGCGGCTGTGCCGGCTTCTCCCGACCCGCACCGGCCCCGGCGCCGCCGCCGACGTTTCTCCCGGCCCCTGCGGGCGGCTCGCCGCGCGAGCTCGTGATCGGGGTGCTCGTGACCGCGTGGCACAGTGGACTGATCCTGCCGGCGCGGGAGCTGGCTTCCCTGAAGGCGTTGCTGCCCCGCTACGCGCATGAGCGCTACGTGAGTTTCGGGTGGGGCAATCGACGTTTTTACATGTCGGCGCATCCGACGCCTGAGGACGCGGTGGCTGCGCTCTTCAGCTCCCCGAGCGTCCTGCTCATTCAGGCTGCGCCGACCGCGCAGGAACTGGTGCCACAGGGTGGAACCCTGCGCTGGCTCTGCGCCGATCGGGGAGAGGTGTGGCGCATGGATGTCTATCTGCGCGATGCGCTGCGCAGGGTGGGCGGCAAGCCGGTGAGGCTCGGTCCGGGCCCGCACGCCGACAGTGCGTTCTTTGCATCGCGCGAGCGGTACGACGCGCTGCGTACCTGCAATACGTGGACGGCGGCAGCACTGGTCTTTGCAGGATTGCCGGTGCGGGCCGGCCACGTCATCTTCTCGGGCCAGATCGAGCGCCTGGCCAGGAATCTGCGCGGCTGTCCGCGGAATCCGGCAACGGTCGGCAGACCTCCCGCGGGTGCGGGCGCGCCGTGACGGACGAACGCATCGCATGCGCACCGCGTGACATAGAGCCCGCCCCGGCGTCGCGTCGGGCGCCGAGGCGGTCGGTTCTGCCGTTGCTCAGATCTGCCCCACCAGGTCCAGCGAGGGCGCGAGCGTCTGGTCGCCTTGCTTCCATCTCGCCGGGCAGACCTCTCCGGGGTGGGCAGCAACGTACTGTGCCGCCGTGACCTTGCGCAGCAGTTCGCCGGCATCGCGCCCGATGCCGCCCGCTGTCATCTCGACGATCTGGATGCGGCCTTCCGGATCGACGACGAATGTGGCCCGTTCAGCCAGCCCCGTCGCCTCGATCAGCACCTCGAAGTTCCGCGCCAGCAGATGGGTGGGATCGCCGAGGAGCGGGTACTGCACCCTGGAGATCGTCTGCGAGACATCGTGCCAGGCTTTGTGGGTGAAGTGGGTGTCGGTCGAAACACCATAGATCTCGACACCGAGTTGCTGAAACTGCGCATGGTGATCCGCGAGATCCCCGAGTTCCGTCGGGCAGACGAAAGTAAAATCCGCGGGATAGAAAAAGAACACCGCCCACCGGCCGCGGATGCTCGATTCCGAGACCTCGACGAACCTCCCGGCGTGGTATGCGGTAGCCTTGAAGGGCTTGATTTCCGTGTTGATGAGAGACATGTGTCAGGCACCTCGTGGCGCAAAGGGGGAACGAACTGAACTCTAGGGGGGTCTTCAACACGGAGGAAATCGAATTACTCAATCACCGTGATCGACAGAATCCATGATGGATCTGCCGCGGTCCTCTTCGAGAGGGGAGCCCGACCGATCCGGCCGGCATGGCGGCGCAGAGAATGCGCCGCGCCGCTGAGCCCGGTGTGAGATCATCTGCTGGCCGTGGCCGCCGTCCGAAGACATCCATGAGTTCCGCCCGCCCCACCGTCGGAGGACTCCCGCGGGACACCTGGCTGCTGTGCTTTTCCGCCTTCTGCGCCGATCTCGGTTACCAGGGCGTCACGGCCCTGTTCCCCCTGTACCTGGTCTTGCGGCTGCATGCCCCGCTCTATGCGTACGGCATCGTGACCGCCATCGCATTCGGCGGTGGCGCCTTCGTCTCCTACCTCGGCGGCATTGCGGGCGACCGCTTCGACAGAAAGGCCGTCTCCATCGCCGGCAACACATTCATCCCGCTGATGGCGCTCTCGGGGCTCGCCCATACGCCCTGGCTCTCGGCGCTGCTGTTCGTCCTCGGCTGGTGGGCACGCTATTTCCGCAGTCCGCCGCGGCGCGCGCTGCTGGTCAATGTGACGCCGCCGCGAGAGCGGGCCCGCGCCTTCGCGGTGCTGCATGGCCTGGACATCGGCGGTGGCATGCTGTCGGCCTTGATTGCATTGCTCGCGCTGTGGCAGCACATCGCGATCGCCACGGTCATGCTGTATGCCATCGTGCCGCTGGTGTTCTCCACCGTGCTGCTGTGTTTCGTGCGGCGCTCGACCGTGTATCCGGCGACTACGCCCGGAGGGGCTGCCGCGGGCAGGGGCTCGCCGCCGGCGCGCACACTGATGACGGGCCTGCTGCTCGCCGCCACGCTGTATGGATTCAGCTTCTACAACCTCGGCTTTCCGATTCTGAGCGCGGCGGTGAGGCGCGGCGCGGACGGGTACGAATGGGGAGTGTTGGCGTACGTCGTCTATCTGGGTATTTCCGCTGTCAGCGGCTATGTGTTGGGTTCCTGGCGTGCGGACCCCGTGCGCATGCTGTGGCTGCTGGGGTACCTGCCTTCGGCGGTCGCTTCCGGTCTGATCGGAGTGTGCGAGCTGATGCACTGGCAGGCTCTGGCGTTCTACCTCGCGGTGGGCCTGCTGGGTTTCGGCATGGGTGCGGTCGAGACGTTCGAGCCCACGCTGGTATCCTCGGTGGCGGGACACACGCGGCTCGGACGCGGCATGGGCTTCCTGTCCGTGTCCCGGGCGATCGGGCAGTTCCTGTCGAACCTCGTCATGGGACTGCTGTTTGCGCTGGGACCGGCCGTGCCGTACTTCTATGCATTTGTCTCCGCCCTGCTCGCGGCGCTGGTTTTCGGCAGCGTCGAACTGGCGCGGTCAGAGCATCCGCCGGACGTACCGGCGGCATAGAGAGCGGGTTCGGCCGGTTCGGGCGTCCTGTCTGGTCGGTCGTCCGCACGGGCGGACCGGCGCTGCTGCTCGATCAACGATTGCGGCCGGTAGAGCCTCACCCGCAATGGATTCCCCGAGGTGACCGCGGGCCGCTGCCACTGCCGGACATGCTCGGGGGTCGTCCCGATAAAGAAAGACCCCGCTTTCGCGGGGTCGGTCGCTTGCCTGCTCGCGTCGAGACGCATTTTGTTCTTCTTGGCCGGCACGGTACGCCCTGCGCAATGGCGCGCGTCGCGCGTCCGTACTTTCTCGTCGATGGCTTGCGCTGCCCGGGCAGCCATCTCCTGGAACCAAAAGCTGGCCCCAGGCAGGCAGAAATCAGCAATACGCGTGCCATATTCCCTCTGAGAGCGGACGATGTAACATATGGCGTTGCCGCAGGGACGGAAATGTGACTGCGTTCGCACTCCGGGCGCGAATCGCGCGGTCCGCACGGCGAGGCCATGTGGCTGAGACCAGGGTCCACGCCACGGTGGTGGAATGGATGTAAATTAAATTGACATCTCGATGGGCATCTCCGGGCCTGAATGCGGACTCGAAACCTCTCAAGTCATTGACTGAAGTGCTGAATCTGCGGGCGAGCGGGGTGTAAATGATCTCGACGAAGCGGGCAGGGCTGGCCCGTGCGGTCCTTCTGGGGGCGGCGATGGCCCTGCCGGGGATAGTGTGCGCCAGGGGCCATGCGGCGAGTCCGCTCGCCGCTGCGGACAGTGCGACCACCGGCAACGAATTGCCTGATCCCCCACAGCTCGCGCGCGACGTTCGTTTCTGGATCCGCGTCTATACGCAGATCGACACCAATGCCGGCTTCCTGCACGACCAGTACGATCTGGACGTCATTTATCAGACTTTGCATTTCGCGCCGTCCAGTTCGCCCTGGCAACGTCAGCGCATCGTCGATGGCGCCCGCGACCGCATCGCCGCGGAGCTGCGCCGGATCGCCCGCGGCGATGCGCGCTTGACCCCGGAGGAGCGGCACATCAAAGCTCTGTGGGGTTCACGAGCGACGCCGGAGCAACTGCTCAGAGCCGCCGACGACATCCGTTTCCAGCTCGGCCAATCGAACCGCTTCAGGGCGGGGCTGGTGCGCTCCGGCGCCTGGCAGCACGCGATCGCCCGGACACTGCAGCGCGAGGGGTTGCCGCCCGAGCTCGCCGCCCTGCCGCTGGTGGAGTCCTCTTACGATCCATGGGCCTATTCCAAGGACGGCGCCGCGGGATTGTGGCAGTTCATGCCCTCGACGGGGAGGCGCTTTCTCACGATCGACCGCGCAGTGGACGGCCGCCTCGATCCATTCCGCGCCACGAAAGCCGCAGCGCAGCTGCTGGCCTACAACTACCGGATCCTGGGGACCTGGCCCCTCGCCATCACCGCCTACAATCACGGGTTGGCCGGCGTGAGGCGAGCCGTCGCAAGGCTGGGGACGAGGAACATCGTCACGCTGGTGCGCGATTACCACACGCCGATGTTCGGTTTCGCGTCGCGGAACTTCTACGTCTGCTTTCTGGCGGCACTGGATGTCGAGCGCCACGCGCGCCGGTACTTTGGCGCCCTCCACAAGCTGCCGGAGGAGCATTTCCGCGCGGTGACGATGCCCGGATATGCGGCTGTCCATTCTCTGGAGCGCGCCCTGCGGATTGCGCCGGCGACGCTCCGTGAGCTCAATCCGGCACTGCGCCCGCTGGTGTGGGACGGCGCGCTCGATGTGCCGAAGGGTTACCGTCTGTATCTGCCGGCGGCCGGTCCCCGCTGGACTGCAGCGATGCTGGAGCAGAGACTCGGGCCGGGGCAGCTGCTCGCCGCACAGCCCGTTCCCCCCAGTTACCGGGTACGCCAGGGTGACACACTGTGGGGCATCGCGGCCCGCTATCGGATGGGCGTGTATCCGCTCGCTCGTTACAACGGGATACGGCCCGGCGCGCTGTTGCGCGTCGGCGAGCGGATTCTGTTGCCGCACCGGCCTGCGCCGCTGATGGCTGTGGTGGATGCGACAGCGGCGTCCCCTCCGCGGCCGGCTCCGGATCCCGCGGCGGCGCGCGCCGGGATGCGCTTTCTGGCGCAGGGCGCCGATGTGCAGCCGGTCTCGGACGTGCAGGCACAGACGGTCAGCCCGAACCTGGGTCCACCGGGCCGTCCGGCGCGAAGCGCCGATCCTACCGATTACAGGGTGGCTCGCGACGGCACCATCCGGGTGGCGGCGGCCGAATCCCTCGGCTACTACGCGGAGTGGCTGCACGTCACCGCCTGGGACCTGCGCCGCCTCAATCACATGCGCTTTCACCAGCCGGTGCGTATCGGAGAGCGGATCCGGCTCGATTTCCGCCATGTCTCGCCACGGCGGTTCGAGCAGCAGCGCATCGCCTATCATCGGGCGCTCGATGCCAGCTATTTTGCCGATCACCAAATCGCCGGGACGAAGGTCTATCTGACCCGTAGCGGCGACTCCCTGTGGGTGCTCACGCAGCGATTCCCCACGCTACCGTCCTGGCTGCTGCGTCAGTACAACCCGGACGTCGATTTCTTTGCGACCCTGCATCCGGGTACGCGGCTCGTGATCCCGGAGGTCGAGACGGTCTCGGCCGGGGGCTGAGGCGATGCGTCGTCGGGCCCGCAATGCCGATGCACCTGACGATGTCACATCGAGCGGGTTCATGTGCGCATATACTGTCAAGATGTCATTGCCAAAGCGGATTCTGGCCGGCGTGCTCGGCTGCGCGGCTGCCATCGCCCATGCCGGCCCCACTCCGGTGGCACGGCCGGTGACACGGGTGGCGTTCCTGTCGGACCCGGTTCTGCCCTATGTCGATCACGTGGTGGTCGAGAAATCCGAGCGACGCCTCTTTCTGATGGACGGGAACAAGGTGGTGCGCTCGTTCAGGATCCATCTCGGTCTCGAGCCGAACGGACCCAAGGAGCGATCCGGGGATTACCGCACGCCGCAGGGATGGTACACGCTGGTGCGTCGGGATCCGCGCAGCGATTACTTCCTCTCCATCCAGATCTCCTACCCCAACGCGCGGGATCTGGCGCGTGCCCGGGCGCACCACTGGAAGCCCGGCGGGGAGATCATGATCCACGGCCTTCCGAACACACTGCACGGATCCCTTTACTACTACCGGCACGACGACTGGACCGACGGCTGCATCGCGGTCTCGGATGCCGACATGATGCAGATCTGGATGCTGACGCGAGACGGCATGCCGATCGATATCAAGCCCTGACCGGAAGCTCCCGGGCCGCCGCTCCCGCATGGATCACAACGACGTAGACCCCGAATTCATCGACGCCCGCGTCCATCCCCGCGGCAGCCTGGAGAACCTCTCGCAGCACGAGATCGAGAAGCTCCTCGACTCGGGCCGCGGTGGGCTGTATCCGCTGTTTCGCAAGTGCGCGCTGGCGGTGCTCAACAGCGGTGCGGCCACCGACGATGCGCGGGAGATCTTCGACCGCTACCGCGACTTCGACATCCGCATCATGCGCCAGCCCTGGGGCATCCGGCTCGAGATGCACCACGCTCCGGCCACGGCGTTCGTCGACGGGCAGATGATCCAGGGGATCAAGGAACATCTGTTCGCGGTCCTGCGCGACGTGGTGTTCACCTCCAACGAGATCATGTCAGGCGGACGATTCGACCTGACCGATTCCGGCGCGATCACCAATGCGGTGTTCCACATCCTGCGCAACGCCCGGCTGCTCGATTACAAGGCGCGGCCGAACCTGGTGGTCTGCTGGGGCGGACATTCGATTGGCGGGGAGGAATACAAGTACTCGAAGCGAGTCGGATATGAGCTCGGGCTGCGGGGGCTGGACGTGTGCACCGGCTGTGGTCCGGGCGCGATGAAGGGACCAATGAAGGGCGCAACCATCGGCCACGCCAAGCAACGCATCGGCCATGGCCGCTACATCGGCATCACCGAGCCGGGGATCATCGCGGCGGAACCCCCGAATCCCATCGTCAACCAGCTGGTGATCATGCCCGACATCGAGAAACGCCTCGAAGCCTTCGTGCGCTTTGCGCACGGCATCGTGGTGTTCCCGGGCGGCGTTGGCACGGCCGAGGAGATCCTCTACCTGCTCGGGATTCTGCTGGACCCGGCGAACCGCGACCAGCCTTTCCCGGTGGTGCTCACCGGGCCGCACTCGAGTGCCGCCTATTTCGATCATATCGGCCGATTCATCCGCGGCACGCTCGGTGAGCAGGCGTTCCGGCGTCTCAACGTCATCATCGATGATCCGGCCGAGGTGGGCCGCCACCTGGTGCATGGCGTCGAAGCGGTCCGCGAGTTCCGCCGTCAGCGCAGGGACGCCTATAATTTCAACTGGCTGCTCGCTGTCCCGCCGGAGTTCCAGCAGCCGTTCCAGGTGACCCACGAGTCCATGCGGGCGCTCTCCCTCGGTCGCGACCAGCCCATGCACCAGCTGGCCGCCAATCTGCGCCGCGTCTTTTCGGGAATCGTGACCGGCAACGTCAAAGAGCACGGTATTCAGGCGATCGAGCGCGATGGCCCGTACGAACTCGCGGGCGATGCGCACATGGTGCAGCTGCTCGACGAGCTGTTGAGCGCCTTCGTGTCCCAGGGCCGCATGAAGCTGCCCGGAAGCGTCTATCGACCCGTCTATCGCCTGGTGGCCTAGCGGCCTCTGGCGCCACCGCGGCTGTGCGAAGCCTTCGTACCGCCCAGGACGCCGCTGTGCACGTGACATAACGTTGCCGCGGCAATGCGTTGCCGGCAAGGGTCGGTCTGCCTGTGAACCAGTTCCTGAATGACTGTCATGGAAGACGTACTCTGCCGATGCAGCAACAGGAGTCCGGTGATGAGCGCACCATTCAGGGGCCGCGACGTTCTTCCCGCCCGAAAGGAGCCTTCCGACCCCGTTCGGCCGGCCCGGACGCCGTCCGCGGCTTTCCCGAACTGGGACGAACGGATGCACAGCGCCCCGGCGCGGCACGAGGCCATCACCCGCAATCTCAATACCTGGTCGAGCTACAAGAGCTGGGCGGAACGCATGCGCAGCACCTGGCAGGAAGATGCGGAACGCGATCCGCCCCAGGAACGGAACTCCGGCGACGATCGTCCGCCCAAACACTGATGGAATTTCTGCTGCGCTGCTGGGACGAGCTCGACGATCTGGTCGCGCTGTGCCGCCACTTGGCGCGCGTCGCGATGGCCCATTTGGCAGCGTTGCGTCTGCCGCTGCCCGCCCGAAACGATTCATGTGGAGGGTCTGATCCGGCCGGACGCGTCCGTGCTGCCCCGGTCGTCGCCCCATGCAAGGCTCGGGAAGCGGTCCGTCTATCGATTTGAACCCCCGCCTGTGTGGTGCGCCGCCCGGTGACGGTACCCGCTGATGAGCGGGGCCCCGATGCCGCTGCGCATGGAGCCGCGCCAGGGGGTTCCCGCGGTCGCGCGGCTCTCGGAAAGAGGCCTTCTCCGCCAGGCGTGGGCGCATCACGCCATCCGGGACCTCCTGATCTTCCCAGGGCAGGTCTCTCGCCGCCCTGGCTGTGGTGCGCGTCGTGGCACGGGCCACCGTGGCCGTGCCCGCCTGCTCCGTCCGTGGCGTCCATATTGAAATTCCCTTCCCGGCACCCAAAATGCCACGCTCCGGACACAGTGCGGGAGCGAACTGATGAATACTGGACCAGAACCCCCTTCGAATGCGGCGGCCGACCGCCAGACCCACGGATTTCAGGCGGAGGTGCGGGAGCTGCTGAAGCTCATGATCCACTCCCTGTACAGTCACAGGGAAATTTTCCTGCGCGAGCTGATATCGAACGCCTCGGATGCCTGTGATCGGCTGCGGTTCGCGGCGATCGGCGATCCTGCGCTGCTCGCCAGTGACACCGAGCTCGCGATCCGCGTGGAAGCGGACCCGGCCGCAGGCACCGTGACGATCATCGACAACGGGATCGGCATGACGCGCGAGGAGGCGATCGCCAATCTCGGCACGATCGCCCGCTCTGGAACCGCGGAGTTCTTCCGCTCGCTGTCCGGGGAGCGGCAGAAGGATGCGCAGCTGATCGGCC
>JAJYTX010000037.1 GCA_021792815.1 Pseudomonadota bacterium | reverse complement strand
GTACGAGGTCGGCATTGCGCTGCGTGAGTGGCACGAGCGTCTGGCGCAGAAAATCCGCGGCCGGGCCCACCGGCTCGGCGGATGCGACGTTGGCGACCAGGATGCGCATGGTCGGTTCCTGTGATCCGTGCTTGCATTCAACCGCAGTTGCACTATATTCTAAACTATACCGTATAGTTTTGAAGCCCCATGGGCCGGCGGCCTGCCGGTGCGGGCGGGGCGCGTGGCCTTGGTGGGGGAGCCGTGATCAAGATGACCATCTGCGCGGGGCGCCGGCCCGGCATGACGCACGCCGAATTCCGCCGCTACGTCACGACGGTGCACGGGCCGCTGGTGGCGAGCATCAGTGAAGTCGCCGCTGACCTGCATGCCTACCATTACAATTTCCCGGTAGCCGGTGCCCGCGATCCGCTGCTCGGCCACCCGCTGGCCGACACGCTGGACATCGTGACCCAAGGCTGGTTCGACAGCGTGGCGGCTCAGCGCGCCAACATGCGGCATCCGCGCTACCTGCAGGTGATCCGCCCCGACGAGGGACGGTTCGCCGATGAAGCGCGCGCCGTGATGCACTACATGACCGAGCGGCGCCTCGGTGAGTTTCCCTCGCCGGCGGCGCCGCCGCCGGCCAAGCTGCTCTATTTCCGCCGGCGCAGGGCGGGGTTGACGCGCGCGGCCTTCCAGGAGGCGTGGCTCGCCGAGGCGGGACCGGCCCTGGCGGCCGCGGCTGCCGGGAGTCTCGGCTACCAGCAGAACCACGCCGTGGCCGAGTCCGAACATCCGGAGGGCGGCGACCCCAGGTACTACGACGTCATCGACGAGATCGCCCTGACCTCACCTGCGGCGGCCGCGGCACTGGGCGCGGATCGCACGGCGTCCGATCGCCTGCGGGACATCGAAAGCCGCCTGCTCGAACCCGGCCGCACCCGGGTGCTCCTCACCGAGACCGTGGTCAGCCTGCCCTGGAAGGACCGCAGATGATCGAACAGCTGCATTTCGACCACGTCGGGCTCTCCGTCGCCGACCTGGAACGTTCGCACCGTTTCTACGCCGCGGTCTTCGGGTTCGATCACGTGGAGGACGACTTCGTGATGCCGCAGCGCGAGATCCGCGGTCGCGTGCTGGTGAATGGCGTGGGTGCCCGTATAGAGCTGTTCGAGCGCCGCGGGTCCGTGCCGTTCCGGCGTGGCAGTCCGACGGAAGACACGTTGCATCAGGGCTGGTTCCAGGTGGCGTTCGCCACGCCGGATGTCCAGGCGACTTTCGAACGCGTGGTCGCCGCCGGCGCGCGGCCGCTGATGCAGCCGCGGGTGGCGCCCGACGGGCGCGCGCGCGTCGCCTTTGTCGCCGACCCCGACGGCAATCTGGTCGAGCTGCTGCAGCGGCCGGAGCTGACTTGAGGCCGCTGTTCGAACCTCGGCCGGTGGCGCAGGGACAGGTAACGGCTCGCTTCGAGCTGTGGCTCGAGCCGCAGGAGCCCTACCTCGATCACCATCGACCCGGTGGCGAGCCCCTGCTGGCTACCGTTCTGGGAATCGAGGCGTTGGCTTCCGCGGCGCGTCGGGTCGATCCGCGCCTCGGCGCGCAGGCCACGGATATCCGGCTCGGGGAGCCGTGCGTGCTGCCCGGGGGGCGACCTCGGCGGGTGGAGATCGACGTCATGCGCAATCCGGGCGCAGAGCATCTGCAATGCTGCCTCTGGAGCCGTGGTCCGGCGGGAACACGCGTGGAGCACTTCGCGGCGTGCATCCAGCCGGCCAGCAGCGTTGAATCCGAGCACCCCGGGTTGCCGGCGGCGTTGGACGCACTGTCGGCAGATGCGGTGGCGCAGGCCGTCACCGCACGGCAGGTGTATGCACACTTCTTCCACGGTCCCGCGTTCCAGGTCATCCGCACAGCAGCCTGGCAGGGCCAACGGCTGCATGCCGAGATGGCGACAGACCTGCCGTCGTGGCGGGTGCATGTGCCCTGTACCACGTGGCTGCGTCCGCGCCTGGTCGAGTTCGCATTGCAGGCGGCGGGGTTGCTGGAACTGGTGCGGAGCGGAGAGATGCGAATTCCACAGGCCATAGGCGCCATCCGGCCATCGATCAGCGATGCGGAACTCCTCGGCGCGCCGTTCCGTGCGCAGGCCGTGGCCGGCCCCGACGGGGCGATGGACATCGATGTGCACGGGGTCGACGGCGCCCGCGCGCTCGTCGTCCGCGACTATCGCACGGTTTCACTGCCGTTCGCCGCCGATGCGGCGTCATTGGCCCGCCTGCGCGCTGCGTTGCGTACGATCCAACAGGAGGCCTGAACATGAGCGGCCCGTTGATGAGAGCCATTCGTTTCCACCGCCACGGCGGCCCCGAGGTGCTGCAGCTCGAGGACGTGCCGCGGCCCGAGCCTGCGGCCGGCGAGTTGCTGGTCCAGGTGGAGGCCGCCGGCGTCAACTATGCCGACACCGTGCGGCGCAGGGGCGATCACTATCCGATTCCCACGCCGCTGCCGGCGATCGCAGGCGCAGAAGTGGCCGGCACGGTCCTCGCCGCCGGCACCGCTGCCGATGCGGCGTGGGTCGGGCAACGCGTGCTGGGCGCGCCCCCCTTGGGCGGCTATGCCGAATACGTGTGCGTGCCGCAAGCGTACGCGTACCGGCTTCCCGCGGGCCTGCACCCGCACCAAGCCCTGGCGCTCTTCGTCCAGGGCCTGACTGCGGCGCTGATCCTCAAGCGTGCCGCGCGGCTCGCGCCCGGCGAGGTGGTGTTCGTCGAGGGCGCCAGCGGCGGAGTGGGTTCCCTCGGCGTGCAGCTTGCACGCCTGTACGGGGCACGGACGGTGATCGGCGCGGCCGGTTCCGTGGAGAAGCGGTCGCGCGTGCTGGCGCTGGGTGCCGACGCCGCCATCGACTACGGCGCGACCGGCTGGTCGAAGGAACTCCTGTCGCTGACCGGTGGACGCGGCGCAGACGTCGTCATGGAGATGACGGGCGGCGAGGTCTTCGCCGAGGCGATGCAGGGCCTTGCACCGGGCGGGCGCGTCGTCGTCTACGGCATCGCCAGCTGCAAGCCGTACCAGGTTCCGACTGAAGGACTGATCGCGCGCGGGCAATCGGTGGCGGGCTTCTACCTCGGGCAGTTCCTGCAGGATCGCCCGCTCATCGAACAGACGCTGGATGAGTTCGCCGGCTTCGTCGCCCGCGGACGCCTGAAGGCCGATATCGGTGCTGCACTGCCGCTGGCGCAGGCGGCCGAGGTACACCGCCGGCTCGAGTCCCGCCAGACATCGGCCAAGATCATCCTCGTGCCGAATCCCTGACCGCTATACCTCGGGGGAATTGAGATGAAGACCCAGAGCCGCCAGATGCACCTCGGCCTGCTGATGACCGCCAACGGCTCGCACTTCGGCGGGTGGCGGTTGCCGCAGACGGACCCCGCGTCCTCGTTCAAGCTGCAGCACTACACCGAAATGGCGCGAGAAGCCGAGCGCGGTTGCTTCGACCTGGTGTTCATGGCCGACACCCTTGCGCTGATACCGACGCAGCTGCCCGCGACGCTCGGACACATGCCACCGATCGCGCACCTCGAGCCGCTGACACTGCTGTCGGCACTGGCCGCCGTGACCACGCACATCGGCCTGGCCGGCAGCGCCACGACGACGTACAACCACCCGTATCAGGTCGCGCGCCTGTTCGCCTCACTCGACCACATCAGCGCCGGTCGCGCCGGCTGGAACCTGATCACCTCGGGCAATCCTGCCGAGGCCTGGAATTTCGGCTACGACAGGCACCCCGATCATGCCGATCGCTACGATCGGGCGCGCGAGTTCGCCGAAGTCGTCTTCGGCCTGTGGGACAGCTGGACCGACGACGCCTTCGTTTTCGACAAGGCGAGCGGGTTGTACTTCGATCCGGCGCGCATGCGTCCGCCGAACCACCAGGGCAAGCACTTCCGCGTCAAGGGGCCGCTGAACATGGCGCGACCGCCGCAGGGGCGGCCGGTGATGGCTCAGGCCGGCTCGTCCGAGGCCGGACGGGCACTGGCGGCGGCCACGGCCGACATCGTCTTCACCGCGCAGCAGAACATCGCCGGTGCACGCGAGTTTTACGCGGACCTCAAGGCGCGGACCGCCGCGGCCGGGCGCGATCCGGCGAGTGTCGCCGTGCTTCCGGGCATCGCGCCGATCATTGGCGATACCGACGCAGAGGCACGACGCCGCTACCAGGCGCTGCAGGAGTGCTTCGACCCCATCATCGGTCTCGACGCGCTCAGCGCCGAGTTCGGCATCGACCTCTCGGTCTATCCGCTCGACCAGCCGCTGCCCGAGGACCTGCCGGCGTCGCCGCGGGCCACGAGCCGGCGCGAGCTCATGCTGCAGCAGATGCGGCACGAGGGATTGACGCTGCGCCAGCTGGGCGCGCAGACCGCATCGCTGGGCCACTGGGTCCTGTGTGGAACGCCGCAGCGGATCGCCGATACGCTGGAGGAGTGGTTCCACGGTGGCGCCGCGGACGGCTTCATCATGATGCCGAGCGCGCTGCCGTCGGGACTGGGCGAATTCGTGCGCCGGATCGTGCCGGAACTGCAGCGCCGCGGCCTGTTCCGCACGCGCTACACGGGCACGACACTGCGTGAACACCTGGGTCTGCGCCGGCCCTCGCTGTAGCTATGGATGCGCAGGACCAGGCAGGTGCGGCCGCGCGCAGGTTCGACTCGCCGGCGCTGCGCCACGCGCTCGGAACCTTCGCGACCGGCGTGGCCGTGGTCACCGCCGTCGATGGTGAGGGGCGGGCGGTGGGCCTGACGGTGAACAGCTTCAGTTCGGTGTCCCTGGAACCGCCGCTGGTGCTGTGGAGTGTTGGCCGGAATTCCGGCCGGCACGCGACGTTCACGACCGCGCAGCACTGGGTCGTCAACGTCCTGCGACGCGATCAGGAGTCGCTGGCAAGCCGCTTTGCGCAGCGCAACGCTGCGCTCGACGGCGTCGCGCTGCGCGATTCGGGCATCGCGGGCGTCCCGAGCATCCGCAACTGCCTCGCCACGTTCGCCTGTCGATGCCACAGCGTCACGCCAGTCGGAGACCATTCTCTGCTCGTGGGTGAGGTGCTGGCGGTCCACAGGAGCGACGGCGCGCCGCTGCTGTTCTTCGCGGGGCGCTACGCCGGCACCGGGGATCACGCCGCACCTGCGCCGGCAGGCGCAGCGGCACCGCAGACGGATGGGTGACGAATCCGAAGATCCCGGGCCTCCTCAGCGGCGAAGCCCAGCTCGCGTGAGACGGCGGCTCAGATTGCCTGGTCATCCGGCGGTGGCCGTGCCTGCGGCCGTGTCGCTCCTCTCACCGGGCGAGACGCCTCGCCGGTGCTGCCCGAGTGCAGGACGTGGAACGACAGAGGTTCTGCACCGACACTGACGTCCTGGCTCGTCAGGCCTCCGACGGCGACGCCACTGTTCGACCTATTGGACATCGCCGCGGGTCGTATTGCTCGACGGTGCGGCAGATGTGGCAGGCGCGGTCGTCCTCGACGAGTGGATCGCATCACAACCGGAATCGCAGCCGGGCGTCGAGGTTGACCCCGCAGGACCCGGCGTCATCCTGTACACGAGCGGCACGACGGCACGTCCAAAGGCGTGCGCGTGTCCTACGAGGCGTATTTCCGGATGTATAGGGCGACGGCCATCGAGACCCGCCTGACCCGCGAGGACGTGTTTCTCATGGCCGTCCCGATGTTCCATGCGGCCGGCATGGGCATGAGGTTGCATCAGGCGGTGTTCCTGGGTGCAGCCGGAGTGATTCAACGTGGCGCGTTCGATCCCGAGGCGATCTTCCGGCTCATCGAACGGCATCGGCTCAGCATGGCAGTGCGGGTCCCCACGGTTGTGATGTTCCGAGGCGTCGAAGTCGGCCCGGGCTGGCGGCGCAGCGGTCGTGGGGGCGGCACGTGCGGGGCGTCGTGGGCGGATCTCGCTCAGGGTGTGTCCCGGTTCGTCCGGATCGAGTCGCTTTGCCGGGCTCCGGCGCGCGCTGGTGTCTCTCGAGGCCAGGCGCAGTTCCCGGAGCAGAGCCGACCGCGGGGAGCGCGACCCGATCGGTGCGTGGGTGCAATGCTGGCACTTCCAGGCGCGAACCCTCCCCTCAATCGCGCAAAATGCGCTATAAACGTCCATAATCTTGCACGGGGATCGCTCATCATGATCGAGGCAGCGCGGCACAGGCTGATCAAAACGCTGGTCGATGAGCGGTCGGTCGTGAGTCTCGCCGACCTCGTGCAGATCCTCGGCGTGTCGGAAGCGACGGTTCGCCGGGATATCGGCGCGCTGGCACAGCGCGGAGAAATCACGCGCATCCGGGGCGGCGCGCAGTCCCTCCATCCGCGCCACGAGACGCATCTGGTCGGTTCTCCGTTCAAATTGAGCCAGGGCGTCGCCGTCGCGGAGAAGCGCGCGATCGCGCGCGCGGCCGCCAGGCTGGTCGAGCCCGGCGACAGCCTGATCATCTCCGGGGGAACGACGACCTATGCGCTGGTGGAGTTCCTGCCCGCCGAAGGACTGGATGTACTCACCAACTCGATCCCTATCGTCACCCAGCTGCTGCTGACCAGCCGCAACCGGGTGACCGTACCGGGCGGCAGGATCTATCGTGAGCAAAACATCGTTCTCAGCCCGTTCGATGATGACGCCACCAGCCATTTCAGCGCCAAGACGCTGTTCATGGGCTGCTACGGAATCAACCGCTTTGGCGTCATGGAGGCGGACCCGCTCATCGTGCAGTCGCAGGTGCGGTTGCTGAAGCGCTGCGAGAAAGTGGTGGTCATGGCCGATCGGCACAAGCTGCGACAGCGTTCATCGATCGTCGTGGCAGGACTCGAGAAGGTCAGCGTGCTGGTCACGGACGAAGCGGCGCGCAAGGAGGATCTCGACTGGCTGCGGTCCGCCGGCGTACGCGTCGTGCAGGCGGCGTTCGATGCGGCGGACAGGGAGCTCGAAAGCGCGTAGGGGTATGCAGCGGCAAGGTGCGCCGCGTGTCGGACACGCACCAGCGCGGCTCGGCACCCCCTGAAACGGTACCTCTCTGTCATCACGGCCGTCAGCGGGTTTCCATTTCCGTCATTCTCGAGCGATCCCGTGCACTCGCGATATGGATTCGATCATTGAGGTGCTCGGTGACTCGATCGCAGCCGCCAACGCACTGCAGGCTGAGCGACGCGGACAGGCGCAACGCGGGTTGCCGTCGCAAGGAACGGAAGACGGGTGGCAGGCACGGATTGGGCATTGCGTTCAGCCGCTCACGGGGTCTCGACATCGCTATCCGTTCGAGTATCCATCCGAGTGAGTCCGTGGCCGAGCGCCATGGCGCCTGCCAGGCAGGCGAGGACATTGACAAGCCTTACGGAGTACCTTAGAGTCGATCAATAACGCGCATAAACAATCATAGTCGCTCAAAATATAAGCTGCGCGACCCGATACCGAGTCCTCCGGGGGCTATTTCATGTTCAAGATCCACTCACGGTCCGTTCTGAGAGCGTTGAGGCCGGTCGGGCTCGTCCTGGCATCAGGTTTCCTCGCGCATGTGGCGTTTGCCGCATCCTTGCGCGCAGGCTTCGAATCGCCCCCCGAGGCGGCGCGACCCAGGGTCTGGTGGCACTGGATGAACGGCGACGTGACACAGGCCGGGATCCGCAAAGATCTGCAGTGGATGCATCGCATCGGTGTCGGCGGCGTCGATGTGATCGACGCGTCGCTGGGCACGCCGCACGTGGTGCGCCGGCCACTCGCCTACATGACGCCGCCCTGGAACAGCGCTTTCCGGCTCGCGGCGCGGCTTGCGACCCGCTACGGACTCGAGCTGTCGATCGACTCCTCTCCGGGATGGAGCGAGACCGGAGGCCCGTGGGTGACACCCGGGCAGGCCATGAAGAAGCTCGTCTGGAGCGCCACCGTGGTCAGAGGGGGACGGCCGTTTCACGCGGTGCTGGCGCAGCCGCCGGCGAACACCGGCGCCTTTCAGGACGCACCGATGAGCGTCGGCTTTCTGGGACCGGATCCGTTCTCGACGCTCAGGTTCTACCGCGACAGCCTGGTGATCGCCTACCGCGCTGCGGTTCTCGACCCACACCCCACCTTGGCGAGCTCGTCCGAGGGTCCGCTCGGCCCCAGGGCGCTCGCCGAGCTGTCGGACGGCAAGCTCACCGACGGGGTATCTCTGGCGCCTCGGGCGGGGCGCGCCTGGATTCAGCTGCGCTACGCCAGACCGGTGCGGCTGCAGGGCGTCACTCTGGCGGCAGCCGCCGCGGGGATGCCGGCGATGGTGGCGCAGATCGATGTGAGCGCCGATGGCGTCCGCTGGAAACGTGTGGCACGGTTCGCTCCCGCCGCAGAGCAGCTGGGCGGCTACTTCCCGCAGCAGACCGTGGCGTTCGCGCCGGTGACCGCGCAGTACGTTCGGCTCGTGATGCACAGCGCGCCGGCGCCTGGCCTGTTCGGCGCTCCATTTGTCTACAACGCGCCGGGGGCGGTGCCCATGAGTGTCCGCATGCGCCCCTTCGCGCCCCGGAAGCCTCTGCCGCCGCTGTTTGACGTGCATGAGCTGGTGCCGCACTCGGCGGCGACGATCAACCAGTTCGAGGCCAAGGCGGATTTCCGCATCGTGCCGCACTACCGGGCGTTGATCTCCCGGGCGCCGCTCGCAGCGGGAACCGCGGTGAATCCCGCGGATGTGGTGAATCTCACGCAACGCATGAGCCGCAGCGGCGTGTTGCAGTGGTCCCCGCCGCCCGGCACGTGGGTGGTGTTGCGTCTGGGGTACTCGCTGGAGGGCACGACCAACCATCCGGCGCCGCGCGCCGCGACCGGGCTCGAGGTCGACAAGCTCAGCCGCGCCGATGTCAGATCGTACATGAATCATTACCTGGGTCTGTTCCGCTCGATCACCGGCCCGTTCGGCAGGGACAGCCTGACTGCATTCACCACCGACTCCACCGAAGTCGGCATGCAGAACTGGACGCCGCATCTCATCGCCGATTTCGAGCGGCTGCGCGGCTACGACCCGATCCCGTGGCTGCCGGCGCTGACGGGGGTCGTGGTCGGCGATCGTGCCGAGAGCAACCGGTTTCTGTGGGACTTCCGCCACACGATCAAGGAGTTGCTGGCGCGGAATCACTATGCGCAGATCCAGCGGGTGGCACACGCCGCCGGACTGGTGACCTATGGAGAAGCCCTGGAGGATCACCGTCCGACTTTCGGGGATGACATGCAGATGCGCCGCTATGCTGACGTTCCGATGGGGGCAATGTGGATGTATCCGCCGGGCAAAAGACCCGATCCGACTTATGTCGCAGACCTGAAAGGCGCGGCGTCGGTGGCGGACGTCTACGGCAAGTCTCAGGTTGGCGCGGAGTCGCTCGACTCGGTGGATCAGCCGTGGGCGTTCGCGCCGCGGCAGCTGAAGCGGGTCGTGGACCGGGAGTTCCTGCTCGGCGTCAATCGCATCGTCATCCATGAATCCACCGAGCAGCCGCTCGATCGGCCGCCGGGGTTGTCTCTCGCCTTCTTCGGGCAGATGTTCAATCGACTCGAGACCTGGGCGCCGGAGGCGGGACCCTGGATCCGATACCTGTCGCGCTGTTCGTACCTGCTGCAGCAGGGGCACTATGCGGCCGACGTGGCGTACTTCTACGGTCAGACGGCGCCGATCACCGGAATATTCGGCAATCGGCGGATCGACGTTCCGCGGGGATACGGCTTCGATTTCGTGGACGAGAACGCCCTGCTCAATCAACTCAGCGTCCGGGACGGACAACTGGTCAGCCGCAGCGGGATGCGCTATCGGCTGTTGTACCTCGGCGGCACCAGCCGCTGGATGACTCTCCGGGTGCTGCGGCGCATCGATACGCTGGTGCGCGAGGGCGCGACGGTCGTCGGCAGGCGGCCGGAGGGAACACCCAGCCTGCGGGACGACGCGCGGCAGTTCCAGGCCTTGGCGCAGCGGCTGTTCGGTCCGCCCGGAACGGCGACGGTTCGCGTGCTCGGCCGGGGCAGGATATTCACCAGTGGATCACTGCCCGATGCGTTGCAGGCGCTCGGGCTGCAGCCTGAATTCGATGATTCGAGCGCCCGCGGCGGCACGAGGGTGCGCGCCACGGGGCGTATTCTCGATCGAGGCGAGCTGTTCTTCGTGAGCAACCGGCAGAGTCGGCGCGTCCGGCTGACCGGCAGCTTCCGCGTGACCGGCTATGCGCCAGAGCTGTGGAATCCGGTCACGGGTGCGACCCGGCCGGTCAGCTACCAGATCGCGAACGGCCGTACCCGGGTCCCGCTGCGACTCGGTCCGTACGGCTCGACATTCGTGGTGTTTCGCAAGCCGGCCAAGACCGTTTCGGTGCGTCTGCCACGGACGCGTGTGCGCAGGTTGATGACGCTGCACGGCCCCTGGCGGCTCGCCTTCCAGGCCGGACGGGGTGCGCCGGCGACGATCGTGATGCCGCATCTGGCGTCATGGTCCGTCAACCGGTTGACGGGCGTGAAGTACTTTTCCGGCACGGCGACCTATACCCGGACCTGGCGGCTGCCGGAACAGCCGCCGGGCGCCCGGGTGGTGCTTGATCTCGGCCAGGTGCGTGAGCTGGCGCAGGTGCGTGTCAATGGCAGGAAGGCCGGCAGCGTGTGGACGCCGCCGTTTCGCCTGGACATCACCCGGTACGTCCACCCGGGGCAGAACACCCTCTCGATCGCCGTGACCAACCTGTGGGTGAATCGCCTGATCGGGGATCAGCAGCCGGATGTCGCCCGGAAATATACCTTCACGACGATACCGACCTACGAACCCGATGCGCCGCTGCGCACCTCGGGCCTTCTCGGTCCGGTGCGGCTCGAGCGGGTTTCTGCCCGGGCCCGGAGGTGATGCGAGTCCATGCTGCCGGGCAGAGTCATCGTGTTGGATGTCGGCAAGACGCTCGCGAAGCTCAGCCTCTGGTCCGAGGAGGGACGGCTCATCGAGGAGCACGAGCGATACAATGCACGCGTCGAGAGTGGGGGGCGGCATGCGCTCGATACCGAGGGCATCGAGCGGTGGGTGGAGCAGATGCTGCGCCACGTCGCCCGGGGCGGTCCGGTCTCGGCGATCGTTCCGGTGGCCCATGGCGCTGCCGCAGCGGTGCTGCGCGCCGGGCGACTCGCCTGTCCGGTGGCCGATTACGAAGACCCCGTGCCGCTGAAGCTGCGTGCCGCCTACGATGGGCAACGCGACGTGTTTGCTCTCACCGGTTCGCCCGCCCTGCCGGAGGGCCTCAATCTGGGTGTGCAGCTGTATCGCCTGGAGCAGGAGCAGCCCGGACTGCTCACCGGGGACGCCTGCATCGTGACCTGGCCGCAGTATTGGGCGTGGAAGCTCAGCGCAGTGGCGGCCTGCGAGGTGAGCAGCCTCGGCTGCCATACGGATCTGTGGCGACCCGGCGAAGGTGGCCCTTCGGCCATCGCCCGTGAGCGGGGCTGGTTCGCCCGGCTCGCGCCGCTGCGCCGCGCAGGCGAGCGGCTCGGCTCGTTGAGCGAGGAGTGGGCGCTCCGCACGGGGCTGTCGGCCGAGGTTGGCATTTACTGTGGTGTCCACGATTCCAATGCGGCGCTGCTCGCGGCGCGTGGTTTCGCCGATACCGCCGCTGAGGAAGTCACCGTGATCTCGACCGGCACCTGGTTCGTCGCCATGCGGCTGTCACAGGCCGCCGCAGTCGATTGGGCCGCGCTGCCCGAATCGCGCGATTGCCTCGTGAACGTGGATGTCGAGGGCCGTCCGATTCCGTCGGCACGCTTCATGGGCGGACGGGAGCTGGAACGGATCGGCGGCTTGGGGGCTGCGGATGCACAGGCAGCCGTGCAGGCACTGCCCGAGGTGCTCGAGACCGGTGCGATGGCCTTGCCGGGCTGGGTGCCAGGCGTGGGCCCCTATGCGCAGTCCCGGGCACGGTGGCTGCATGAGCCTCGCAATCCCGCGGCGCGTGCAGCCGCCGCCGGACTCTACGCGGCGCTGATGACGGACACCTGTCTGGAACTGATCGGCTCGAGCGGCTCTCTGATCGTCGAAGGCCGGTTCGCCTCCACGGATGTCTTCGTGAGGGCGCTGGCTGCACTGCGATCCGATGCACAGGTGCTGGTGAACCGCGCCGAGCAGAGTGGAGTGCCTTACGGGGCGCTGCGCCTCCTCGATCCGACGGTACGTCCGCCCGGGACATTGCAGCGGATAGCGCCTCTGGAGGCCGACCTGACGCCGTACAAGGCGCGCTGGCGGGAGGCCGCGGAGCAGCGGGAGTGCGCCGCGTGAGCCGCACCGTCGACACGCTGCGGCGCGTTGCCAGAGGACCCGTGCCGGGGCGACAGGCGCGGCCCGGGAGGCTGTGTTAGTGGACGCCGATCAACGGTGCGCGGCGGCGCCTCTCGGCGTGACGACGGCCGAGGACTGGAAAAACACCATCCTCGCGGGGCTCGCCAACTACATCGACGGCGGGTCCATCGTG
>JAJYTX010000036.1 GCA_021792815.1 Pseudomonadota bacterium | reverse complement strand
CCCTGCGCCGTCACCTCGCGCGTCGTCGAGAGCAGATGCGCGTGAAAGTTGCGCGGGTCGCCGTGGGGCCGCGGCGCGTGGACCGCGAGGTCCACCGCGACGTGGAACCGCTCGGCGATCTCCCGGGAAAATGCCTGCGCGAGCGCCACGCGCTGTCCCGGGGACAGCTCCGCGGGCAACGCCAGCACGTACTCGCGGGCCACCCGTGAGTTGTGTTGGTGCTCGGCGCGCTCCGCTGCGTTCCACAGACTCGAGCGCTCGCGCAGCCACTGCGGCGCGGCGCCGCTGGTCTGCAGCGCCTCGGGCAGGATGATTTCCTTGTGCAGCACGTCCTCGCGTTTGCGGTGGTCGTAGACCGTCCCGGTGCGCTCGTCGCGGATCGACTCGCCGGCGCGGTAGGCGGCCGAAGCCGGCGCGTTGCGTCCCTGGGTGCGACCCACGGTGTTGATCTGCAGGTGGAAAATGGCCATGTCCGGTTGCCGCCGAGGGCCGTCTCAGCGCGCGCCGCGCAACCGCACCCGCAGCCACAGCGGCGAGGCGGCGGTCTTCAGATAACCCTGCAGATCGGGCAGCTGCTCGATCTCGGCGGGCAGCACGGCCGCCTCGGTCACCTGCTGCTCGCTCACCTGCAGCGTGCGCCGCCCGCCGCGCGCGCCTGCGCCGAATCCACCGCCGGCCTCGCGGCTGCGGGAGATCGAGCGGCGCAGCACCTGCCGGTCCCCGATCAGACGCGAGCAGAACTGCGAGGTCCCGCCGCGCTCGCTCGCCGAGCAGCGCAGGATCAGCGTGTTGCCGCAGTTCTCGACGATGGTCTGCGCATCGCCCGCGCCATAGGTGGCCGAGACCTGGGCGATCGACTGCACGCCGAGCACGCAGCGCCCGCCGAACTTGCGCAGCCGTGCCAGCGCATCCTTCAGCCCGTCGATCGCCCCGAGCGCATCGAGCTCGTCCACGACGAACCACAGCCGTCGTTCGCCCTCCTCGCTCATCGCCTCGAAGACCGCCAGACGCACCCAGGCGGCGATCAGCGTGCGCAGCGCCGCGACCTGCCCGGCCTGATACGGCAGGAACAACACCCCGCGTCCCTGACGCACCCAGCCCCGGACCGAAAAGGCACGAGCGCGCTGCGCGCCCACGTGCTCGAGCGCCGCGGCCGCCGAGACCGCGACCGAGCGGATCGAGCCGAACATGCGCGCATTCTCCGGCTCGAGGAACGGTTGTGCCGGCGTGCCGTGCACCAGGGCGGCGAGCTCGGCGCCGGAAGCGACCGCGAGGATCCGCCACAGCTCGGCGGCATCGCGGCGGCGCGCCTCGCAGCGCCGCAGCGCGGCGCTGAGGAAGGTGCGCGCATAACCGCGCCACTCCCGGCCCGAGGCATCCTCGCTCGGCGGGATGAGGCTCGCGGCGAGCTGTTCGGCGTCCCCCGGCGCGCCGAGCTCGGCGAACGGGTCCCACTTGTGCGAACCGGCCTCGAAGGGATTGAGGACGGCATCGCCCCGGGGTCCGTCGAAAAATCGCGCGCGATAGCCGCCGTGCGGATCGGCGATCACCGCCCGGTCACCGCGCGCGAGCGCCGCGTGCAGCAGCTCGCGGATGGCGGTGGACTTGCCGGCGCCGGTGGCGCCGATGAGTTTGAAATGCCGGGTCTCCTCCTCGGGCGCGACCGGCACACCGGCCAGGGTCAACACCGCCGGTCCCCGCGCGCGCCGCAGACGCGTGGCCCGCCGCTGCGCCCGCCGGCCATCGGCGATTCTCGCGCCGCGGCGATGCCGGTCACGCGAGCGGACGCGCCCGCCGAGCAGCGCCGCCACGAGAAGCAGCCCGAGCACGCACGCGACGCCGAGGTGCGCCGCCGCGGTGCCGAGCACGCGTGTCCACGCCGAGCGCATTCAGTTCTCCTCGACCAGCAGGTATTCACCGTGCGCGCCGTACGCCGGGCCCCGGCGGTCGACCCGCACACACAACCGCCGACGTGCTCCGCAGCGGCGCAGGTCGATCTGCGCGCCTTGCTGACGCAGCCGCAGGATATCGGCGATGAGGGCGGCGCGGCGCGCCCGCAGGGTCTCGATCTGACCCGGGGAAGGCCACATCGAGCGCATCGCACCCAGGGCCACCGCGGCGCTGACGAGCGTCACCAGCACCGTCCACGCCAGAATCCGCAGATCGGCCCTCTGCCGCAGGCGTCGCAGCGCCTCGGCGGCCTGGGCGCTCTCGACCGTCAGGCCTGCGAGCGTCTCGATCAGCGTCCGGTGGGTCTCGTCCCGGACCACGGCGTCGAGATCGCGCAGATGCGCCTCGAGCCGCTCGAGACTGCCCTGCGCCAGACGCTGCTGCGCCTGCGCCGCTTCCATCAGCAGTCCGGCCTGCAGGGCCGCATCGGCCTGGTGCGCCTCAGGCATGGTCCCACCCGTCATCGAGCCCCGGCACGCGCTGCCGGGCCTGCTCTTGCGCGCCTGCCGGCCCGTTGCCCGCGGGGCTCGCGCCCGCCCCGGCGGACCGCGCCCTCGGGCGAGGCGCCTGCGAAACAGCCTCGTGGTGCGGGACGCGAAGCGTCACCTGCCGCCAGTCGGGCGACGAGGCGAGCTTCAGGTAGCCCGCCAGATCCGCCAGCCGCTCGATCTGCGAGCCCATCACCGCAGGCTCCACCTGCCGGTGCTCGGCATCGGTGATCGAGGCAAACCACTCACCCGGACGGCGTGATCTCGAGCGCGCCAGGCGGATCACTTCCCGCTCGCCGATCAGGCGCGATGCGAACCGCGAGGTCCCGCCGTGCTCGCTGGCCGAGCAGCGCAGGATCAGCGTGTTGCCGCAGTTCTCGACGATGGTCTGTGCGTCACCCGCTCCATAGGTGGAGGACACCTGGGCGATCGACTGCACGCCGAGCACGCAGCGTCCGCCGAATTTACGCAGCCGCGCCAGCGCATCCTTCAGCCCGTCGATCGCGCCCAACGCATCGAGCTCATCGACCACGAGCCACAGCGGCCGCGCGCCCTCGGGGCGGCTCATGGCCTCGAAGATCGCCAGGCGCATCCAGGCCGAGATGCCCGAGCGCAGCGCGGCGATCTGCCCGGCGCGGTACGGGATGAACAACACGCCCTCCCCCGACTGCACCCAACGCCTTACCGACAGCGGCTCGGCCTGCTGACGGGCGACGTGGCGCAGCGCCCCGACCGACGAGCTCATCACCGAGCGGATCGAATCGAGCATCCGGTCGTTGTGCTCCTCGAAGAACGGCTGCGCGGGCGTGCCGCCGACCAGTACCTTGAGTTCGCCGCGCTCGGCCGTCACCAGCAGCTCGTACAGCTGCCCCACATCCGAGACACCAGCCTCGCGCGCCTGGCCCGTCACCGCACTGAACAGTGTCCGGGCATAGCCGCGCCAGCTGCGATCGGAGCCTTCATGGTCCGGGATGAGCGCGAGCGCCAGCTGATCGATGTCGTAGGGATCGGTGATCTCCCCGAACAGGTCCCAGCGGCGCGCTCCCGCCTCGAAGGGACTGAGGATGACATCGCCCCGCCGCGCGTCGTGGAAGCGCGCGAGATAACCCGCATCCGGATCGGCGATCACCGCCCGGTCGCCGCGGGCGAGCGCGCCGCCGAGCAGCTCGCGAATGGCCGTGCTCTTGCCCGCGCCGGTGGTGCCGATCAGCTTGAAGTGTTTGGTCTCGTCCGAGAGCGCCACGGGCACGCCCGCGATCGTCAGACCCGGGCTGCGGGTCCTCGCCGGGACCGCGTACCGCCGGGACCGCTGCCGCCCGGAGCCGCCGCCCTCGGGGCGCGGGTCGCGCGCCTCGCCGATCACGGCTCCACGCACGTGCGTCTCGCGTGGCGCCGGCGGGGCGGCCGAGAGCACCCATCCGCCGGCATATCCCAACAGTGCGCTCAATCCCGCGCCGGCGCCGCTGCGCAGCAGCACTGCGCTCAGGTCCGCGGCATGCGCCGCCGGTCCCGCCCACGAGAGCCCCAGGCCGACCGCGAGCATCAGGGGCGCGGCGAGCAGGGGCGAGGCGAGCCAAGTTCCGAGCGTTGCGCGTCCGCGCGCCAGGGCGGCGCACAGGGGCAGCTGCACGCTGCCGTAGGCGAGGGCGAGACCCGGCCAGCCGTGCGTCAGGTCGAACACGCTCGCCGCGCTCAGCATTGCCGGCCCACCCCACCGGGCGTGCCCTCGACCGCCCTGACGCGCCGGTTGACCGCCCGCGCGGCAGGGCCGCTCCCGCGCTCGGGCCGGTACCAGATTTCCTGGATGCAGCGCCGGTGCCGCTCGAGCCCGCACTGGATGACCACGTCGATGAGCAGGTGCAGCAGGCTGCGGATGTCGCGGCGGGCGAGCTGCCGGCCGCCCGGACTTTGCTTGACGAGCAGCATCAGTTGCTCGAAGGCGAGCGAGGCGCTCGAGGCGTGTACGCTCGTGATCGAGCCGGGGTGTCCCGAATTGACGTTGCGCAGGTAGTCGAAAGCCTCCCCGGCGCGCAGCTCCGCGAGCAGGATGCGGTCGGGTTTCATGCGCAGGCAGGCCTCGAGGAGCTGTGTGGGCGTCACCCGCGAGAGCCCCTGGTCGTCCTTGCTGTAGAAGAGCCGCACGTGGTTCGGATGGGTATCGAGATTGAGTTCCGGGGCATCCTCGATGGTGATGAGACGCTCCTCGGCGGGAATCTCGCGGATCAGGGCCTTGGTCCAGGTCGTCTTGCCCGAACCGGTGGGGCCGGACACCAGGATGTTGCGCCGGCTGCGCACCGCCAGACGCATGAACGCCTCGTAGTGGCGCGCCGCCAGCAGTGCGCGCAGCTGCCGTTCCACCTCCTCGGGCGCCTCGTCCGCGAGGCGCGTGTCGCGGAATATCCCGCGCGCGGCAAGGTCTCCGACCGACCAGAGCACCTGCGCGGGCAGTCGGATGTTGATCGCGACCGCGCCCGGGAGCGTGGCCGGCGGCAGCGCGATCTGCACCCGCTCGCCGCTCGGCAGGGACCCCGAGAGCAGCGGCGCCACCTCGTCGACACGCTGGCGCGTGTAGTGGGCCACCAGTTTGGCGAAGCGCCGGCACCACTCGAAGTCCGCCGCCGGCAGCGCCTCGCGGCACCAGCCACCGCTCGTCTCCAGAAACACCTCGCCGGGGCGGTTGATGCACAGCTCCGTAACCCCGGGGCGCTCGAGAAACGGCCGCAGGACACGCAACGTCAGCTGCAGCGCCGTGGCCGGGCCGGGATCGGCGAGTGCCGCCCCGGCCGGCTGCGCCTCACCGGCGGGCGACGAGCTCATACACGGACCTGAAATCGACATCGCGCGCCACCAGCACCTCGATCCGCGCCCCGTTCGGCACGACGACGGTGGGAGGAATGTTCACCGTGCCGCGCAGCGCCTCCGTCAGGACATTCTCCGACAGGGTCGGATCGACCACGACCGTTCCGGTACCGGACTGCAGCCGTGACTGCACCACTGCGCCGATGGTCGACACCAGCAGTGCCGCACCGAAGCGTTGCCAGAAATGCCGCTCGACCCTGCCGGTCAACCCGGAGCGCCCCAGCGCATCGGTGCCCGGAGAGTCGAGCCGCACGACAACACCCGAGGGCGTCCGCGCTTCGCTCCAGATCACGAACACCCGCGCCATGCCCTGGCGCACCTGGCCGCGGGTTTCCCCGATGAGTTGCGTGCCCCGCGGCAGCAGCACCACCGTCCCATCGGCGCTGAAGGTGTCGCTCGCCGTAACGCAGGTCGTCATGCCGGGCAGCGTCGAATCGATCGCCGTCTCCAGCGTGCAATCGATGAAAGTGCCCTGGGCGAGCAACAGCCGCTGCTGCGGCAGCAGCTCGGCGCGTGTGGCGCGCAGCACCGTCGGGCGCAACAGCCTGCCCAGGGCATCGGATCCGGAGCGCTCGCGCACGCCCTCGAGCGCATCGGCGGCAGCGGCACTCGATGCGCCACCCGCGGTCCGCGAGCCGAGCGCCGAGGCGCCATCCGAACCGCCGCCGATGCGGGCAAACACCCCTCCGGAGAGACGCCGCGCGAGCGCGCCGTGGCCCGGCGCACCGGTGAGGGAGCGCGCACCCGGCGCCTGGGGGGCGCGGGGCAGTGCCGACCCGAAGGCCGCAGGCCGCACCGTCGAGGCCGCGGCCGATCCTCTCAGGCGGGCGAGCGGCGTGGTGGGGGCGGCGTGCACCCGGGGCAACGATTCCACCCGGACCCGCCCGAGGGGACCCAGCGGCGGCAGACTCATGCGCCCTGCGCCCTGGGCCGTGCGCTGCGCGGCGAGCGTGCGTCGCTGCGGTCGGTGCATCGTCTGCGCGTAGTACCAGGCGAGCATCGCGATGCCGACACCGATGGCGAGCCCGACCGCCAACAGTCCGTTGAGCCGGGATTGCAGCGAGCGCACCCCGCTCGCCACGGTGCGGCCGCGCTCGCCCCGGACCCCGCCCGGCAAAGTGCCGCCGTCCGGGGCCGTTGCCGCCGGCTGCGGATGTGCCCGAGCCGGACGCTGCGCAGCCCGCGAGTGCCGCCGGATGAGCCGTAGCCAGCGGATCACGGTTGCGCTCCCGCGGACACGGACCTGCCGCCAACGGTCCCGCGCGGAGCTGCGGCCGGGCGGGTCAGCCGCCAGACATCCGGCGAGAGCGTGCCGCTCGCCAGCCGCCGGCCTCCTGCGGAGTAGGCGCGGTTGACGATGCAGCCGGAGAGTCTGCCGCGGCGCAGGATCAGCCGCCTCGCGATGCGCTGGATGACCATGGCGCCGCCGCGCATGGCGAAGTTCACCAGCGACTCACTGCCGTCGGCGCTGCGCACGAACACCGCGGGCAGCTCGGCACGCGAACCGAACACGAGATGGGTCTGCACCCCGTCATCCCAGGCGGCGCGCGGCTTCAGCGACGGGGCGCCCCGGTACCAGTAATCATAGTTGCGCGGCGCATCGCGCTCGGCTGCCGCGAGGTCCCTCGCGACCCGTGCGCGCCGCCCGGACGCCGCGCGGGTTCGCCGCGCGGCCCGCGGATACTCGAAGCGCAGCACATAGGTGAGGGACCCGGCGGTGACCGCGGGCGCAGCCGCTCCGGCGGTATAATCGAACAGGTAGGTTCTCCTGTTGGTCAGCACCGTCAGGTTGGTCGCCACCGGGACCGCACGGGGCTTGAGGAACAGCTGATCGCCGGAGGAAGCCAAGGTGACGCCCTTGGCATCGCCCACCCCGACGCCGGTGACGCGCTCCCCGAGAGCGAACTGCACGTCGATCTGATACCCGGCGTAGCCTCGCAGGCGATAGATGCGGTCGGCACTGTAGGGCACCACGCGGATCCGCGGGTCCCTCGCCGTCCGGGCGGGCCGGCCTGGCGACGCCAGCGCCGCGGCGTGCGCCTGCGCCAGGCCGGCGAGCAACGCGAGCGTCCCGAGCGCGGCCAGCCGAGGCAGCCGAGCCGATTGCGGCCGCGGGCTCATCGGCCGCCTCGCCGCCGAGCCAACACCTCCGGCTCGAGCTCCAGATCCAGCACCTCGAAGCCGAGCGGGTTCCAGCGCCGCGTGCGCGGATCGGACGGCGGCCGCGCAAAGGTGTATCGAAGACTCGCGATCCAGTGGCTGACCGCCCCGGCTGCGCCGTCCGCCTGGCGCAGCGTGCGTTCGAAGCGTACCTGGGCGAAATCGCCCGAGCCCGCCGCGCCCTTGAAGAAGCTCACCGACTCGATGGCCACCGAGACCGTGCTGCCGTCGCGGTGCCTGTTGAGCGGTGAGCGGGGATTCGAGCGGCTCCAGCGGGCGTACAGGGCGGCGTTCAGCGGCGCGGAATTGAACGCGCCGCACTGCTCGTAATCGCTGCGGGCCATCGCGTAGTCGAAACGCTCGCAGACGCTGATGTAGTGCGCGAGAAAATACCGTGCCACCGCCTGAGTGAACGTCGCATGTCCCTGGTACGGGGGCACCACGTCGACCACACCGGAGCGGCCGTCGACGCGAATGAGGTAGGGTTCGACCCGCTTCAACGGCATCAGCAGCGCCAGCCCGACAGCGAGCACCACGGCGCACACGCATGCCGCGCACGCCACCCGCCAGGCGAGCCGCGCCGCGCGCAGCGCCTGGGCGAGCCGGTCGTCGTCCCAGGACACGGCCTGCGCCAGGTAGCTCTCGAGCGGCGCCTCGACACTCATGGGCGGGCTCCCGGCGCGCCGCGCCGCACCAGGGCCGAGCGTTTGTCGCGGACCGGACGGTGCGCCGGGTCGCTCCGGTGCGCCCGCGTCGCATTGATGGGGGTCAGCCGGCCGCCGCAGCCCGGGCCGGCCGCGCACGCGCAGAGCAACAACGATACGCCCGCCACCGAGAACCACTTCATGAGGCACCTCGTTCGATCAGTCCCGGAAATCCGCGGTCGGCCCGGCCGACCCCGGGGCCACGGCGCCGCCGCTGTTCCACGCCGCGAGGCCGGCGCGCCCCGCGCGCAACCTGCCTGAACCGTAGCGGGCGGCGGCGCCGCCGACCGTCAGCGCGGCCGCCGAGCCCCACCGGTTGGCGCCGGAGGCGAGCGGCCGGGCGCCGAGGCCGAGGGTCCGGCCCACCACACCGTAGGTCACGAGCGCCGCACCGCCGGCGAGCCCGGCGGCAATCGGCATGACCTGCCGCATGAACAGAAACACCAGCACCGTGACCAGCAGCAGGTCGAGCGCATCGACGGTATCGAGAGCGCTGCCGAGCGCGGCGGTCTGGCGGGCATAGGAGGCCACCAGCTGCAGCAGCAGCGCGGCGATCATCACCGTCAGGAGGGTGATGAGCGCGTAATTGGCGAGCTGGGCGATCCAGGCCTCGAAGAACCTGCGCGTGGCCTGGAACAGCAGCATGGCGATGAACAGCGGCCCGAGCGCGAGCAGCACCGACAGCGCGACGCTCGAGAGCGCCAGCAGGAACATCGTGTAGACGCACAGCAGCCCCACCAGCAGCCACACCGCCGCCCCGGCGAGATAGAACCCGAAGCTGCTCACCCAGACGCCGCCGGCCTGAAACAGGCGGCTCGCCACCTCCCCGCCCTGGTTCCAGATGGCATCGAGGGTCTGAACCGGGTCGCCCGCGCCGACGAGCTCGGCGGCGAGCTGCGCAGGGGCACGATAGAAGGTATCGACCAGCAGCGTGTTGTACAGCCACAGGTGCAGTCCCACGCCGAGCACCATCACCAACGTCACGATGCGCCTCAGACCGGCGGCGAACGGTTCCTCGATGCGTCCGGTGAGCAGCAGATACCCCCACACCATGACGTACACGGTGCCGAGACTGATCACCGCGGGCTCCAGCAGCAGGGCCACCCTGGCGGTGCTCGCCCCGATGTAACTCGTCAGCTCACCGTTGAGCCAGGTCCAGAACGTCTGAAAGAAGCCCATGCCGACCTCCCCGTTGCCTGTGGTCGCGCACCGCGCTCAGGGCGTAGGCTGAAACCGGGTCGCGAAATCGCCCTGGGCGGCGATGGCGCGCTCGCGCGCACGCTGCTCGTCGGCCCAGTGTTGCGCCTCGGCCGCCGCAAACAGGATGCGCAGCTTGGTCTGCTCGTTCTCGAGCATGGCCTGTTCGGAGTCGATGCGTGCGGTCAGATCGAGGATCGCCTTCTGATCGTGGGCCGTGCCGATGGCATCGATCAGCTGCTGCAGCGAGGCGAAGCGGCCGCTCGAGTTCGCGAGCGCCTGCCGGGACAGCGCCTGCAGCAACACCACGCCGCGCCGGTCGGAGGCGATCTGCGCTCGCGCCGCCGGCGAAAGCGCCGCGAGCTGCGGCGCGCTGAGCACCGAGTCCCCGGCGAGTGCGCGGCGGACGCTCGCCGCCAGCGCGCCGTAGCCCGGCGAGCCCCGCTGGGCGAGCACGCCGGAGAGCTGGGCCCAGTGGGTGGGCAGGTAGTTGCGCCGGACATTGGACAGCAGCCCCTCCATGCCCCGATCGCCGGTCATGGCGGCGAGCTGCTGGCGGGTGTCGGCGAGGCTCTGCCGCGCGGTCGTCAGCGCCTGATCGAGCGTCTGCACTTCGGTGCTGAGTCGGGCAACCGCCGCGACGTCGATCACCGCCCACTGCGCATGGGCTCTCGCGGCCGCAAGCAGCGTCAGAAGGATGAGGGGGGCCAGGGCTTTGCGGGGCATGGCGGGCTCCTTCGGGTTCAACCGCCGCTCGGCGGCGTCAGGAATGCATCGAGCCAGTGATCGGGATCGGCGCCGCGTTCGTGCAACAGCCCCTCCAGGCGCTCGAGGCCGGCGGCGCGCCCCGAGATGACTTCCACCTCGCGCTCGAGGCCAGCGAGATCGAGCTGACAGACGACGCTCTGATGGCCCTGCTTGACGAGAAAGGCGCGCTCGGCGGGATCGAGCCCCTCGCGGATCAGGGACAGCTCGCGATGCGTCAGACCGAGGCCGAGGGTGTATTCCTCGGGGGAAGCGGCCGGATTCGGAAAGAAGATCTTGGTCGGCGTCTGCTCGACGATGGTGCGGCTGATGCGGCTCTGCAGCACGTCGCTCGCGCTCTGGGTCGCGAGTGCCATCACGCCGTTGAGCTTGCGCCAGGTCTTCGGTCCGTCCTTGGCGAACTGCTCGAACGCCGGGTCCTCGAGCAGCCGCCAGAACTCGTCCATCCAGCACACCAGCCGCCTGCCATCGAGGAGCTGGCGCACCAGATGAAACAGGTACAGGCTGATGGGCGCACGGCAGCGCTCATTGTCGAGAAATTCCGTGACGTCGAAGCCGAACACCCGGGCGGCGCACAGCCGCCGCAGCACCGAGTCGGTCGGGTTGTCGAACACCCAGGCATACTCCCCCTGAGCCGCCTCGCACCAGCGCGCGAGCCGCGCATGCACGCCCTCGGGATCGGTGGGGTCGAGAAACTCGAGCAGCCTCGAGAGCCGGCGCACGGCAGGAGCGAGCGAGAGCGCCCCGCGCAGCGCCTGGTCGAGGTCCTGCTGCTCGCGGACCGAAAGCGCGCGGCCCGCCGGCCGCACCAGCAGCTGCAGCCAGCCGCGCAGGAATTCCAGGTGCGCCGGTCCGGCAGGCAGCGCCAGGGGATTGAAGCCGGTGGGCTCGCCGTTGCGCAGCCGCAGGTACTGCCCGCCGAGGGCGCGCACCAGGATCTCGAGCCCGCGATCCTTGTCGAGCACCACCTGAGTCGCGCCAGAGCGCGCCAGCATCGCCACCAGGAAGCCGACCAGAACGGTCTTGCCCGAACCGGTCGGACCGCAGATGAAGGTGTGCCCGGTGTCGCGCCGTCCGCCGCCGCTCGCCTCGGCGGCATGCAGCGAGAAGTGATACGCCGAATGCGCCCGGGTCTGCAGCAGCGCGAGCGCATCGCCCCAATGATTGCCGCCCGCCCGCCCCGAGGGATAGTTGTGAAACGGCGCGAGCGCGGCGAAGTTGCGCGAGGTGACCGGCGCCTTGCGTGGCCTGAAGGCGAAGTTGCCGGGCAGCTGCGCCCAGAACGCCGCCTCCAGCGCCAGATCCTCCCGCGCGACCGTCATGCCGGTGTCGGCGAGCAGGGTGCGAGCCTGGGCAAGGTGCTGCTCGAGCGTGCGCAGCCGCTCGGCGGCCGGCGCGCCGGCGCGCTCTTCGAGCTCGCAGATCACCTGCAGCGACAGATGATGATCGCCCATGACGAACTCGTTGCTGGTCAGCGCGTCGAGGGCGTCCTCGAGTTCCTCGGCCTGCGACAGCGCGAAGTCCCCGGCGTTGGCCATGCGGTTGATCTGACGCGTGAGCAGCGCCTGGCCACTGGTCTTCGACAGAAACGTGAACGATTGGCTCAGCACGAAGGTGAACGGCGCCGAGAGCAGCCGGTCGAGCATGCCGGGCACGCTCGGCGTCGGATATTCCTTGATGCCGAGCATGGCCCCCGCGCGCGCGCCGCTTGCCATGCGGTACTCGATGACCTCGTTGCCGAAAAACAGCCGCGTGGTGGCGAGCGCGGCATTGAGCGGCCCGCGCGGCAGGGGCACGCGCCGCGCCTCGCCGTTGACGAGCCATCCGAGGAACTCGAGCGCCGAAGAGCACCATCGGTCCGCCTGCCGATAGCAGCCGAGGGGCTGAGGCTCGTAGCGCGCGAGCGAAGCCTGCAGCGTCTGCGCGAGGCGTGCGCACGCCTCGAGCGCCTCGCGCAGCTCGAGGCGCGGCGCATCGGGCTGCGCCCTCGACAGCGCACGCGAGAGCAGATGACGTGCCCGGCCGCCCGACGGACGATACAACACCGACAGGTACAGCTCGTTGACCATGAGCCGCTCGCCACAGAGGCGGCGGCGGTACTGCTCGTGCAGACGGGCGGCGAAGCCGCTGCCGGCCGGATCGGCCGCGGGCGGCAGCTCGCGCCGACGCACCACATGCGTCCAGAGCGCCACGGCCGGATCGGCCAGGTTGCGCCACAGCACGTTCAGCCGCTCATGCCACTGGTTGATCTGCTCGGTGTCGGCGCTCTCGAAGCTCGCCCCGCCGAGGCGGAACATCTGCAGGTAATCGCCCGCTACCGTTCGGATCACATCCCGGGCCACGTGCGCGCTGCACGGCAGGTAGCGCTCTGCCGTGAGTTCACGGTGCAAGGCCGGGCGCCGGTTCAGCATCGCGGCGCGCTCCGCGGGCCGTGGACCCAGCACACCGGCCAGGATCGCGCGCGCCGCCGACCGCGCGCATCCGGCGCATCGAGCGGCAGCGGGCTGTAGCTCACCGCCTGCCACAGGCGCCGGTTGGCAAACCACGCCGGCAGGCGGGTCCGCGCCGAAAGCAGCGCCAGATCGAAAAAACGCGCGTCCCGTGCGCACAGCAGCGCGCTCACGCCGTGCACGGGCAGGGCAATGAGCAGCGTCAGCAGATTACGCGTCACCAGGAAGGCCTCCAGCGTGAGCACCAGATTGGCGAGCAGCGCGGTGTAGGTCACCCCCCAGCGCATCGGCGGGCGGGTTGCGCCGACGA
>JAJYTX010000035.1 GCA_021792815.1 Pseudomonadota bacterium | reverse complement strand
AGGGTTGCCACATGCAGCTGCTGCAGCGTGTGCCCGGTCAGCGCCTGCATCGTGATGGGCACGTCCTGCATGTTCTGCACGCGGCGGTTGGCGGTGACGATGACCTCGTGCAGCTGCGAGGCGCCGGAAATCGTGCCGGCTGTCGGACTCGCGGCCAACGCCGCATGGATGGCCGAAGCGCCGAGAATTGCGGCCACGGCGCGCGAAAGCCTGGTATGACGTCTCATGTTGAACTCCAGAATTTTCCGGTGGGACCGCGCCTCGCGATCCCGGCACGAACGACCCCGCTGCAAGCGTTTCGAATATTTGTGTCGCCCGCGATCACACGCAAGGTGGGCGGACTCGTTCGGCCCACCCATGATAGAAATCATACGCTAGCCGAAGCGGGAGGTGTTTTGCTTGAATGACGCCGACGCGGCGTTGTCGAATCGCGGCGATCGGGGGCGCCCTCGGGAAGAGCATGTTGCCCGATCCATTGATGCCGCATCGGGCGGCGGCGCGCCCCCCCCCGGGGGGGGCGGGACCTGTATGAAGTGCGCCGGTATCGCTCGCGGCCATGTGTCGGAGCCGTCACGGAAAGCGCGGGACTGTGTTGCATCGGATGGATGCCAGGGTGCACGCTACGGCCCTTACATTGCGCTTTCGTGACGCCCGCCGCCGCGGAGCGGGGCGCGCGCAGCGCGCGCTCCTGGTGGACTCTTGCGGCTCGCACGGGTGCTTGGCAGGCGCTCGGGGGCGCCCGCCCGGCGTTGCTCGGCGGGAGAGCGTCAGTGCGCCGTCACGGCGGGCGCCCGTTGCAGCGTGAGACCGACGGCGAAGGAGCGCTGAAAGCCCTTCCAGACTGTTATGTCACCGGTCCCCGGGCTGTACGCCGCGAAGCGGGCATGGTCGTGCGGCCAGACGCCCTGTCCCGCGTGCTCCGTGCGTACATCGAGGTACGCTGCGAAGCGTTTCTCGCCCTTGACGTACAGGTCGAGGAAGGCGGTGATGAAGTGCACGTTGACGGCGTTCACCCGGCGCGTGTTCCACACCGGATCCTGGAACCAGGAGATGTTCCAGAGCGAGCCGCGCATCTGGGGCGGCACCGGGTCGAGCCCGATGTCGTGGCCGGCTTCCTCGATGGTAAGCAGATATCGGGGCGCGTGAATCGCTTCCTGGAACACCCGCAGCCCCGCCCGCCGGTACCCGACGGTGTGGTCGCGATTGCCGTTGATCAGGAACAGCGGGGCGTGGATGGCGGCAATGCCGTGGTTTCCCCAGGCGTCCCACGGCGGGCCGCCCGCCGGGGAGATGGCGATCACCGCGCGCAGATGCGCCACCTTGATCGAGCTTTGCAGCGCACCGCCCCGGCAGTACGGCTCGAGCAGTCCTCCGGGAACCGCTTTGGCCATCGGACTGTGCGGATCGAGCACCGCGCCGGCGGCCGTGAGGACACCATAGCCGCCCATGGAGTAGCCGATGAGCGCGGTGCGGTCCGGATCGATCCAATGCTTGGCCGCGAGGGTTCGTTGCAGCGTCGCCGCGACGAACGCGATGTCGAGCGGCCGGCGCAGCACCGGCTCGACGAAATCGGCCCTGTCGGTGATCGGCGGGTCGTCGTGATGAATGGCCGCGACCACGTAGCCTTTGGAGGCGAGATTCTCCGTGAGCCAGGTCATTGCGGCCGGCGAGTTGCTGTACCCGTGCGAGACAATGACGAGAGGATAAGGGCCGCCGGCAAAAGGCGCGCCCCGCACGGCAATCCCCGGTACCGTGAAACGCACAGGTGGCGCGGGTGGCTGCGCCGGAAATGCCGCGCTGTACACGGCACGCGGCGCGCCGGGCTCGGCACGCGCCGGATACCAGATATCGACCGGCAGCACTCGATTGCGCTTCGGCGCGCGATGTGTCTTGGGGTTGTATGCCAGCACGTCAGGCTGCGCGTGCTCTACGAGGGTAATCCTCTCGACGCCGACCGGCCAGGGGCCAAGTCGCGCGAGCTGCGGGGTATCGGGACCGTAAACGCTCGGCGGCTGCTCGGCGCGAGCCGGCGCGGCGCCGAAGGAGAGCATGGCGAGCGCAAGGAGGAGGGCGGGCGCCAGAGGAGCTCCGTCGCGGCGCAAGGCGGTGCGTCTTGCGAGGATCGTCCTGCACGGGATTCGAGGTGTCATGGGATGCCTCTTCGATCTGTGGCGGTGCCGGCCGGCCATTCGGCCGCAAAGGACTCTGGTGCCTGTCGTGAATAGTGTGGTTCAGCGCTGCGCGCTCTGCCAGTTCTCCGCAACGTAGTAGGGAGCATCCTCGGGTGCGAGCGCAGCGCGGCCGCGGATGTGATCGGCCGCCTTCTCCGCGAGCATGATGGTCGGCGCATTGAGGTTGCCGGTGGTGATCGAGGGCATGATCGAGGAGTCGACCACCCGCAGGCCCGCAAGGCCCACCACCCGCGTCTCGGGATCGACCACCGTCATCGGGTCGGAGGGATCGCCCATGCGGCATGTGCAGGACGGATGGTAGGCGCTTTCCACGTGCCCTCGGACGAACTCGTCGATCTGCTCATCCGAGCGCACCTGCTCGCCGGGCTGGATCTCGCGGCCGCGGTACGGATCGAAGGCCGGCTGGGCGAAAATCTCGCGTGTCAGGCGCACGCAGGCACGCATCTCGATCCAATCCTCGGGCTGCGAGAGGTAGTTGAAGAACACCTTGGGCTTCTCGCGCGGATCGGCGGAGGCGAGCCGCACCCAGCCGCGGCTCTTCGAGCGCATCGGCCCCACGTGCGCCTGGAAACCGTGCTCCTTGGCGAGCGAGGAGCCGTCGTAACTCACGGCCATGGGCAGGAAGTGGTACTGGATGTCGGGGTGGCGGACGCCGGGGCGGCTGCGGATGAAGCCGCCGGTCTCGAAGTGATTGCTCGTTCCGAGGCCGTCCTTCCTCAGTATCCAGCGCGTGCCGATCAGCGTCTTGCGCCAGGGACTCAAGTCGGAGTAGAGGGTGATGGGCTGCGTGCAGGCCATCTGGAAGTAGAACTCCAGGTGATCCTGAAGATTCTCACCGACGCCCGGCAGATCGTGCACCAGGGGTATGCCGTGGCGGGAGAGCTCCTGCGCCGGGCCCACGCCGGAGAGCTTCAGGAGCTTCGGCGACTGGATCGGGCCGCAGCTCACGATCACTTCGCGCCGCGCCCGGGCGATGCATTCTTCGTTGCCCCGCAGGTATGCCACTCCCACAGCCCGGCGTCCCTCGAACAGGATGCGCGTCGCGAGCGCGTGCGTACGCACCGCGAGGTTGCCGCGGCGCATGGCCGGGCGCAGGTAGACGTTGGCGGCGCTGGCGCGCCGGCCTTCGCCGACGGTCATATCCATGCGTCCGAAGCCTTCCTGCTGGAAGCCATTCATGTCGTCGGTGACCGCATAGCCGGCCTGCCGGCCGGCTGTGAGCCAGGCCCGATGCAGGGGATTGGTCAGCAGGCCGTAGCGGGTGTGGAGCTTGCCCTCGCCGCCGCGATAGCGATCGCCGCCGCCATCGCGCCGCTCGGCGCGCTTGAAATACGGCAATACGTTTCGATACGCCCATCCGTCGGCGCCTTCCGCCTGCCAGCGCTCGAAGTCGAGCGGATTGCCCCGCACGTACACCAGCCCGTTGATCGAGGAGGAGCCGCCGAGCACCTTGCCGCGCGGGGTGTGCAGGCGCCGTCCGCCGAGATGGGGCTCGGGCTCGGTGTAGAAGAACCAGTTGTACTTCTCCATGTTCATCGGGATCGACAGCGCCGAGGGCATCTGGATGAACACCGAGCGGTCCGAGCCGCCGAACTCCAGCAGCAGCACCCGCTCGGCGCCGCCTTCGCTCAGGTGATCGGCGAGCACGCAGCCCGCCGAGCCCGCTCCGACGATCACGTAATCGAATGTCTCTTCTTTCATTAGTCTGTTCAACAGCCGTTCAGTATGGGGAGTCGATGTCGCCCATGGCGACGTAGACGCTCTTTAACTGGGTGTAGTGCTCGATGGCGGCCCGGCCGTTCTCGCGCCCGAGCCCGGAGAGCTTCACGCCGCCGAACGGCAGCTCGATCGGCGTGATGTTGTAGTGATTGATCCAGCAGGTGCCCGCTTCGAGCCGGGCGATGACCCGGTGGGCGCGGACGAGGTCGTTGGTGAAGACTCCCGCCGCCAGGCCGAACGGGGTGGCGTTGGCGCGTCGGATGACCTCCTCCTCCTCCTCGAACTCCAGCACCGCCATCACCGGGCCGAAGATCTCCTCACGCACGATGGTCATGTCGTCCTGGCAGCCATCGAACACCGTGGGGGTGACGAAGCAGCCGTTGGCGAGGTCGCCGGTGGTGAGCCGATGCCCGCCGCACAGAAGCCGCGCCCCTTCGTCCTTGCCCCGCCCGATGTAGCCGAGCACCTTTTTCATGTGCTCGGGCGAGATGAGCGAGCCCACCTGGGTGGCCGGGTCGAGGGGATCGCCGATGCGCATGGCGGCGGTGCGCTCGAGCAGCCGCTCGAGGAAGGCGCGCTTCAGCGAGCGGTGGACGAACACGCGCGTGCCGTTCGAGCAGACCTCGCCGGCGGAATAGAAGTTGCCGAGCAAAGCCCCCGAGACGGCGTTGTCGAGATGCGCGTCCTCGAACACGATGAGCGGGGATTTGCCGCCGAGCTCCAGGGTCACCTGTTTCAATGTGGCGGCGCAATCGGCCATGACCGCCTTGCCCGTGCCCACCTCGCCGGTGAGCGAGACCTTGCGGATCTGGGGGTGCGCGCTGAGGAGACGTCCCGTGTCGGCAAAGCCCTGGACCACCTGGAACACTCCCTCCGGGAGACCTGCCTCGGCGAGGATCTCGCGCAATCTCAGCGCGGTGAGCGGCGTCAGCTCGGCGGGCTTGAAGATCATGGCGTTGCCGCATGCGAGCGCCGGGGCGCTCTTCCAGCAGGCAATCTGCAACGGATAGTTCCAGGCGCCGATGCCGGCGACCACCCCGAGCGGCTCGCGCCGGGTATAGCCGAAGGCCGCCTGCCCGAGCTGCAGGTGCTCGCCGGCGAGCTGAGCGGCGAGCCCGGCGTAGTACTCGAAGCACTCCGCCCCCGAGACGACATCGACGACGCGGGTCTCCTGGATGGGTTTGCCGGTATCGCGCGTCTCGAGCTCGGCGAGCTCGTCATTGCGTGAGCGCAGAAGGTCCGCGGCACGACGCAGAATGCGGCCGCGCTCGGCGCCGGTCAGGGCGGCCCAGTCGCGCTGGGCCGCGGTGGCCCGAGCCACGCAGGTGGCCACCTCGGCGGTTCCGTCCACGCGCAGCTCGGCCAACACCTCGCCGGTGGCGGGGTTGAGCGTGGTGAAGCGCTTTGCGCCGAAGGAGGGCGCAGCCGGTGAGCGTGCGGCCGGCGGCTCGGCCGGGAGCTGATCCCGGGTATTCTCCCGCAAGCGGGTCTCGACAAACGCCGTGAGCAGCGCGCGCGCGCCCTCGCTATCGGCTTCCTCCCATTGCGACAGCGCGGCGCGCAGCCACACTCCATCGATCATGGCCGCGATCATGGAGGCGAGGCTCTGCGAGAGCTCCTGAGGCAGCAGGTGGCCGAGGGCGTGGCGCAGATTGGAGAGCATGCGTCGCTGGTAGGCCCTCTGGACCCGCATCAGGCCCGGCTCATGCGGCACCTGGCCCCAGAAAGCGAGCCAAGCGCTGCCGGTGCGCTGGTCGAACTCCTCGGGCCCGAGATTGGAGTCGATGATCGCCTGCACCCGGCCGCGCGGTGTCGTCGCGAGCTGGAGGCGTTGGTGGACCTGATCGGCTATGCGCCGGGCCAGGGTCCGGAAGGTCGCCTCCAGCAGTCCGTCCTTGTCCCCGAAATAGTGCGCGACCAGCCCGGGGGAGACGCCGGCTCGCTGGGCGATCTGAGCGAGCGTGCTGCCGACATAGCCGACCTCCGCCAGGCTGTCGATCGTGACCGCGATCAGTTGCCGGCGGCGCTGCTCTTCAGGCTCCTCCCGCCCAGGCGACGTATCTCGGGCTTCCCGGCTGCTTGATTGCTTGTTCAAATCAATACTCCGCAATGGGCGGACGGGTCACGCTATCGACTCTCCGGGAAACGGCGAGCATATCGAAATATCTCTTAATAAGCATTAGGTTAGACGGTCTGCTATGCGTCGCTCCAGGATAGATTAAACGGCCGTTCAAAATCTTGACCCATCATGCTGCGGCTGCCGCCTTGCCGTCAAGACACGCCGGGGCCCGAAAGCTCGTCCCCTGTCCCGGCCGAATCTCGATGCGAGCGTCCCGCCTATGAAAGCCGGTCCGGCTCCAGGCTCGCCCCCTGCTGGGGGCCAATGGACCGTGCCCCGAAGATCAGCCGGCCGCAGGCCCGCGTTGCTTGCGGGGAGGGTCTGCGGCCGTGCACGGGGATTTCGCAACGCGGTTGTGTGCTCTTTTGTGCCCACTCGCCCGTTCGGCCCCGCCCGTCAAACGCGCAGGGCCGAACGGGGCATCTCAGAAGTGGTAGCCCCACTCGATGCCGATCACGCGTGGCCGAAGCGGCGTCTGCGCGACGATGAACTGGTCCGTGCTGACGAACGTGCTGGCGAGGGAATTGGTGAGATTGTTTCCGTAGAGGTGCACGTACCAGTCGTTCTTGGACACGCCGAGCGAGGCCTCGTAGGTGGTGTAGGAGGGAACCTCGAAGCGCAGCCGCGCGGTGCTGACGGCGCCTCCCTGGGCGATCGTGGGGTTGGCGCCGGCCTGGGTGAAGGAGTGGTCGGTGTGCATGGCGCCGAACTCGATGGACGGGTAGTAGCCGTCCATCGGCCGGAACTGGTAGCGTACCCGCAGATTGAACTCCATGGGCGGGGAGTCGGCGGTCGGGGAGCCGACCGGACCGAACGGATTGGTGACCGCGGCGCAGCCGGTGCCCGTGCTCGAGCAGACCTCGGTGATCGGCTTGCCGTAGTTGACGCTCGCCGGATTGTTGTCGATCAGCGCCGGGGAGTTGACCTGGCGGCTTTGGTTCCACGAGGCCGCACCCTGCAGCGTGAGGCCGGGGGCGAGCCGCGCGATGAACGAGGTCTCGATCCCCTTGACCACGAAGTTCTGGCCGTTGGTGTCATAGAAGATATTGCCAACCAGGCCCGGATCGAAGAACTCCACCTGCACGTTGTTCCAGTTCTCCTGGTAGATCGCCCCATCCCATTCCAGGTGGTGGTCGAGCAGCACCGTCTTCCAGCCGAGCTCGTCGTTGGTCAGCGAGTCCGGTCTGTAGGACTTCGGCAGCACATACTGATCCACCCCGTCGGGCCCAGGGGCGTGCAACGTACCGCCGTTCTGGTTGAACCCGCCCGGACGGTAGCCCTGCGAGAAGGTGTAGTAGACCATCACGTTCGGGGTGATGTGCCAGCTGAGGTTCGCCCGACTGCGCCAGCCCGTCTCGGTGTCGTGCAGGTTCTGCGCATTCAAGTCGTACGCGTAGCCGCCGGCGACATCGGCGCAGCCGCCCGGGGGCGTACCCGCCTGGAAGCAGCCGAAGCTGCTGGTGACGCTGCCGACGGAGGAGTTTGTAAAGCTGAAGTGGCGGGTGCCGGCCGTCAGCGTCAGCACGTGCGGGATCAGGTCGTAGCTCGTCGACAGGAAGAAGGCGAGCTGCTTCGTCTCGCGCATGGTGTCCTGGTAGAAGGAGCTGTTCGGGGTCTGCAGTCCCGGGTGCTGAACCGTGGTGCCCGGCACCGTGCCGATGGTGGCGAAGCAGCCGGTGTTTCCGGGGCTGCCCGGCGCGGCGTTGCTGGTGCAGGTGGGCACCGTGCGGTAGCGCCAGTCCGTCTGATCCCAGAGCTTCAGGTCATCGGCGTACACACCGACGATGCCGCGCAGTCGCCAGGAACTCGGGGTGCTGAGGCGAAACTCGTTCTGCAGGTGGGTGTTGCGCTCCACCGATTGCCAGGTGGAACTCGGGGAGAAGCAGGTCGAGGTCAGGTTGTTGTTGTACCCGGTTCCCGGGCCATAGCACTGATAGTAATCCGCGTACACGCCGCGCGCATAATTGGTGTAGTCGCCCACCTGGTCGACGTTGCGGTCCAGGTAGCCGCCGGTGTAGACGGCACGCAGCGGGCCGATCTTGCCGTGCACGGTCCAGGCGGTGTTCTCGAAGCGGTCCTTGTTGTAGGAATTGTTGAACAGCGTGACATCGAGGGGCGCGAGCGGCCGGCCGTTCGAGGCGGTCGGCTGGTCGTAGAAGACGCCCTGCGCGTCCATGTTCTGATACATCTGCGAGATGAGCACGTTCCAGTTGTCGTTGATCTTGTACAGAGCCTCGACGCGCGCGCCCTGAAAAGTGACCGGGTTGATGGCGTGGCCGGCGATCGCATAGTTGTTGATCGAGGGACTGCCGGGCGGGACGCAGGCGCCCTCGCCGGCGGGGCTGCGATAGGGATTGGGTTGCCCGCCGTTCGGGCAGGCGCTGCTCAAGGGGACGAAGTAATTGGCGTAGTGGATGCCGACGTCGCTGTTGTGGCGGCTGAATGTCGCGGGTACGTTATTGATATAACCGCCGCGCCGGGCGTCGAAGATCACCGCGCGCACGGCCAGCTTGTTCTTGATCAACGGAAGGTTGAAGACGGCCGTGACATTGGTGTTCGGGTCGCCGTGGGCGGTGACGCTGTACCCCGCCTTGACGTTGCCCTCGGTCCGGTTGAGCCGCGGCTTGTTGGTGATGTAGCGGATCACGCCGGCCTCGGCGCCCGCGCCGAACAGGGTGCCCTGGGGGCCCTCGAGCACCTCGATGCGGTTGATATCGGCGGCGTAGACGTCGAGGTTGCGGTTCGGCAGCTGTACGGACTGGTTGTCGAGATAGATGGCCACGTTCGGCCACAGGCCGGTCGAGCCGCTGCCCTGGCTCGCCTGCGAGCCGGCCGACAGGCCGCGCATGAATACCTCGTTCTGACCCGGTCCGTTGTTCGCCACGGTGACGTTCGGCAGGAACTTGAGGTAGTCGCTTAAAGTGGAGATGTTCAGGTTCGTCAGCGTGCGCGAGGTCAGCGCCTGCATGGCGATCGGCACGTCCTGGATGTTCTGCCGCCGGCGCTGGGCGGTGACGATGATCTCCCTCAGGGCGCCGATGCCGGCGCCAGCGGGGGCGTTTGCCGGCGTGCTCGACGTTGCCGCCGGCGTCGCGGCTGCCGCGGTCTGGGGCGCGGGGGTGGCGGCAAATGCGCCAAGAGACGCGCCGCTCAGGATGGCGGCCACCGCATAAGACACCTTAGACTTCATCTCCTGGACCCTCCCGGAATTTAGTTATGGTGACGTCATACGATTATGATGACGTCGGCGAATCAATCACCATTGCAGTACATTACAGCCGACGCGCCCGGCGTGGGATTGAACGGATGCGTCAACCGGGTGTTACGTAACCGCCCTCGTGCGCGCCGCGTGAAAGTTGTCACAAGCGGATGTTGAGTCACATGCGCGGCGGGTCGCATGGAGCGGGCAAGCACATGACTCCCGCGCCCGGGCGGCGCCGGCGGGATGCGGAAGTTGGGTTGAAAAGCCGGTGAGTGGCGGCGCTATTCGAACACCCGCGCATGCGCCACGTCGGCGCTGCCTGTCTGGTGCGGTTGCACCCGGTGGTGGGACGGAGAGAAGCCGTATACGTCCTTGAACTGACGCGAGAAATGCGCGCAGTCGGCGAATCCGGCTTCAATGGCGATTTCCGTCACGGAGCGGTCGGTGTTCTCGATCAGCCAGTTGGCATAGCGCATGCGCAGCTGGCGATAGAGCGAGGCAGGGCCCAGTCCCAGGTGCTCGCGGCAGAGCCGCTCGAGCTGCCTCACCGAGACCCCGAGCTCCTCGGCGATTGCGGCGACCGCGATCGGCCGCGTCAGATTCTGCTCCATGAGCAGCAGGGCGCGGCGCACGCGCGGCTCGCTGACGCTTTCGGACATCGGTGGGTGCGGCTGCGCATCGGTTCCCTGGCGCGGCCCGTCAAACAGCAGCACCTGGCTCGCTTTGTAGGCGGTCGCCCGGCCCAAGTGGCGCTCGATCAGGTGCGAGGCGAGAGCCGCCGCGCCCGCCCCGCCGGCGCAGGTGATGCGCGGCCCATCGGCGAGGAACAGCCGGTCGGCGAGGACCTCGTGGTCGGGAAAGGCCTCGCGAAAGTCCTGATAGTGATACCAGCTGACGCAGGACCGGCGGCCCTTCATCAGGCCCGCACGGCACAGCACGAAGCTGCCGGTGCAGATGCCGATGATCGGGGTGCGGCTGGCGCCGGCCTCGCGCAGGTAGCGCAATGTGAACTCATCGACCTGGGGGCCCGCGTGCAGGATGCCGCCGACCACGACCACGTAATCCAGCGCCGCGGGCGACAGCAGGGCGGAGGTCGGTTGCAGCGCGACGCCGCAGCTGGCGCTGATCGGCTCGTGGCGGGCCGACATGATGGACCATTGCACCCGCATGGGGCGGCTTCTGTCTCCCTCATCGGCGGCGAGGCGCAGATGGTCGACGAATACCGCGAACGCCGACAGCGTGAAATGCTCGGCCAGAACGATACCAACGCGCAGCGAGGGGTGCATTGCCCCGATGGAAGCCTTACGAGGTCCGCATGACTGAAGCATTGAACGGTCACTCAAAGTGCTCGGGCTGCACGTATAAGTATAATCCACAAAGGAATCTTGGGATGCAATACCCTGGCACGCATTTCTGGAATATTTTTAAAAAACAATAGGATGAATGGACCTCATTCGTACGTCAGTTCCTTGACGATTATTGATTGAATATTTAGGGAGCGACTTTTTCCGCAGCGGCTACGCCTAGGGTGGGCGTGGACTCGAGCGGTGGCGGCCGCCGCTCACGGCTGGGCGGATGGCCGAAAAGAGCACGGTACGAGCGGCTGAAATGGCAGGGGGATCGGAAGCCGCAAGCCACCGTGATGTCCATGACCGGCATGGCGGTCTGCTGCAGAAGCTCGCGAGCGTGGCGCAGCCGCACCGTCGCGTAGTACTGAGCGGGGGTGAGGCCGAGGTTGCGGCGGAAGAGCCGCTGCAACTGGCGTTGGGACACCTCGGCGAGCTGTGCAAGCTCCTCGAGGGACAGCGGCTCCTCGATGTTGGCCTCCATCAGCTGCGCAGCCTGGGCAATCGAGGGGTGGGCGCCGCCCAGGCGGGCCGCCAGCGGGATGTGCTGTCGATCCTTGCTGTCGCGGATGCGTGCGACGATGAACTCCTCCGAGATGCCGGCCGCCAATGTCCGGCCGATGCGAGGAGTGATCAGGTTGAGCACGAGGTCGAGCGGGGCGACTCCGCCGGTACACGTGTAGCGGTCGCGGTCGATCGCGAACAGCTCCGGCGTGAACACGACGCGCGGGAAAGTCTCGCGCAGTGCCCAGAGGTTCTCCCAGTGGATGGCGCACCGGTAGCCCTCGAGCAGTCCCGCTTTGGCGAGCGCGTAGGCGCCGGTGCACAGGCCCCCGAGGGGCATGCGCCGCTGCGCCAGGCGGCGCAGCAGCCGCAGCAGCTCATCATCGACCGAGCGTGCGACCTCGACTCCGGCGCACACGAACAGGATGTCCGGCAGCGCCGTCTCATCGAGCCGCCGCGTGGGGGAGACCGCCAGGCCATTGCTGGCCGCGACCGGCTCGCCGTCGAGGGAGTACACCGACCAGCGGTACAGCTCGCGCCCCGCGAGGTAATTGGCCATGCGCAGCGGCTCGACCGCGTTGGTGAAGGCGATCATGGAAAACCGCCGCAGCGTGAGGAAGCCGAAGTGGCTGAATGGGGAGGGGGGGGCTGGCACGGAACGTTCCTGCGGCAACTTCACTGACACTACGCCGCGCCGATCTTGCCGTCCAGAGGCGCCAGGTCAAGACGTTGGGATCGCCTCACGAAAGCGCAGGCGTCGTGCCGTCCTTGAGGACCGTGCGAGGATTGACGTGACGGACGAATTCGGCCACATAGTCGTCTGCCGGCGTTTCGACGATCTGCCGCGGGGTGCCGGTTTGCACGATGCGCCCGCCCTCGAGGATCGAGATCCGATCGCCGATCTTCAGCGCCTCGTCGAGGTCGTGGCTGACGAACAGGATGGTTTTGCGCAGCCGCTCCTGAAGCGCCAGCAACTCGTCCTGGAGCTTGCGGCGGATCAGTGGATCGAGCGCGGAGAACGGCTCGTCCATCAGCAGGATCTCGGCGTCGGTGGCGAAAGCGCGGGCAAGGCCGACTCGCTGCTGCATGCCGCCGGAGAGCTCGCTGCAGTGCCGGTCGGCCCACTGGGAGAGCCCGACGAGTTCGAGCTGCTCATCGACGATGCGGTGGCGCCGCTCGGACGGCTCCCCGCGCAACTCGAGCCCGAAGCCGACGTTCTCGCGCACGGTTCGCCAAGGCAGCAGGGCAAACTGTTGGAACACCATGGCGATGCGCAGCCGGCGAACCCGGCGAAGGCTCGCCTGATTACAGCTCGCGAGATCGATGAACGCTTCGCCGTCGCGTACCAGCAAGTGGCCACGGGTGATGCGATTGAGGCCGTTGGCGGCGCGCAGGAGCGTGGATTTGCCCGAGCCCGAGAGCCCCATCAGCACCGAGATCTCCCCGCGCTCGACGGTCAGATTGGCGTTGCTCACTCCCACGATGACCCCGGTGCGCTCGGCGATCTCGGCGCGCGAGCCGCCGGCATCGAGGGCGGCGAGGGCACGGTTGAGCGCGCCCTGGGCACGGCGGCGGGTCGTGCCCGCGGGAGGGAAGAGGATATCGATGTTGCGGAACTCGAGCGCGCTCACTGCTTGGGCTCCTTGGCGGCGGGGCGGGTGGTGATGCGATCGAGGATGATGGCGAGCAGCACGATCACCAGGCCCGCCTCGAAGCCCATGCCGATCTGCACGGTGTCGAGCGCCCGCACCACCGGCACGCCGAGTCCGCCGGCGCCGACGAGCGCGGCGATGACCACCATGGAGAGGCTGAGCATGATGCACTGGGTGATGCCGGCGACGATGGTGGGAGCGGCGCTTGGCAGCTCGACCTTCCAGAGCATCTGCAGCGGCGTGGCGCCGAAGGCCTCGCCGGCTTCCAGCAGCGGCT
>JAJYTX010000034.1 GCA_021792815.1 Pseudomonadota bacterium | reverse complement strand
CTGACGGAACACGCCCAGGCGCACGACCGGCGGCTCGATCAGATCGTCGGCGAGATGCACAAACCGCTGTTGATTCACCTGCTGCAACGGATCGTCTCTTCCCTGGAGAAGGAAAAGGGCTGAGCCGCGCCGATCCGCGCGCGTCATTTCCCGCGCCGGCCGCCGGCAGGCGCATGCGGCGGTGGCCGGCATCGGGGTTGACCTGCCGCTGCCTGTCCGGTTGGCCGATACGGGATGGTCGCATGGGGTCGAACGGCATGCGCTCGAGTCGCGACTCTGAGGCAAGCCCGGGGTGAAGGAGAAGTCCGGCGGCTCGGGTGTCCGGTGGGCATGGGCCTGCGGAAGCACCAGAGCACATCCTCGACGGAACGCCCCGGTCCGGTTGCGACCGGAATCGGTGCTGACTACGAACCGAGGCCGTTCGCAGCAATCCTGCCTTCCTCTGCACGAACGCGCCGAGCGGGTGCGAGGCATCTAGATGGTCTCATATCCAACTGTATTTCGCGCCTGACGTGTCCGGTCGGATGCGCGCCGCTCCCAGGGTCTCCTTCTCGGGATCGCGCCGAGGCCGGTCACAAGCAGAGCCCGCTCGCCCGGTCATCCCGACGATAACTCGCTGTTTTTAGGTTTTTATTCCATTCGCGCCCTGCCTCGCCGGGATGCGGCGCCGCCGTGCCGTGCACGCTCTGGCACAAACGATCGTGCCGCGGAATACTTGCACCCCCGACCGAAATATGGAATGCTCACAAACTAAAATTACATCTGGATGGACGGGTTGCCGGAAATCGCTGTCCCCGACAGCGTCGAGGCGCCAGAACCGGGATAGAGAGGCATGAGAGCACTCAGAACGACGGTCCATCGCCTCGAGCGACACCCGGTTCGGGGTGTGCGCGTATGACTCGCAGGATGCCAGGGACATTCCGCCATCATTTGCAGGTTTCGTAACACGTGGTCCGAGCGGACTGTCGTGTCGCCCCGGCGGCCCTGTCCTCGACTTCAGTAGACCATCCCCGGCTTTTGATGCGCTCATCAGAAACACTGTCCGCGAACCGGGTTGCGCTGACGCGGCTGCGACCCCTGGCTGTAGCGCCCAGTCGTGCGCGAACAGCCGTGGGCGCCGGCCCGGGCGAGCGTGTGTCGGACGCGACCGGGCGCGGCAGCGCGCACCTTTTTTTGACATGGCGTCAGGGCGGCCCGCACCGGTGCCGGCCTGGAGGTTCACAGCGGTGCGTCGGATCTCACTGGAAGGTCATTTCATGAACAGACCGTCGGAATTCGGCTGCGGGCGATGGAGCGGCACGGCGGAGCACGCGGTGCGCCAGGTGAGCGCTGCGCGCGCCAGCGAAGCAACGGAGAGGTTCTCGTGAGCGGTGTCGACGCGAAGTTCGATACCACCTACGAGTGGCAGGCCGTGCTGCTGCTGTTCCTGGGTTTCGGGCTGGTGGGACTCGATCGGTGGATCATCGCGCCGCTGTTCCCCACCATGATGCGCGATCTGCACCTCACCTATCAGGATCTCGGCTATGCGGTCGGGGCCTTGTCGCTCGGCTGGGGGACGTTCTCGGCGCTGATGGGCAACCTCTCCGACCGCATCGGGCGGCGACGGATCCTGATTCCCGCGCTGCTGGTGTTCTCCTGCATGGCGGGCGTGACCGGCATGGTGAGCGGAGTAGCCATGCTGGTCGCGATCCGGACCGTGATGGGCGGCACCGAGGGCGCTTTCCTGTCCACCAGCGTGGCGCTGACCGGGGAAGCCTCGCATCCGAAGCGCCGCGGCTTCAACCAGGGGATCCAGCTCAGCGGCTTCTCGCTGTTCGGCCTGGCGCTCGGACCGATCATCGCCACTCAGTTGCTCGCGGTGGTGCCCTCCTGGCGCTGGGTATTCTTCTGCGTCTCGATCCCGGGGTTCATTCTTGCCGTATTCGTGTACCGGGTGATTCGTGAGCCACCGCATCTGCAGCGCTCCGCCGCGGCCGGTCCACGTGCGCCATCGTTGCCCTGGACCGACCTGTTTCGCTCACGCAACGTGGTGCTCAGCATGCTCGGCATGATGTGCGGCATGAGCTGCATATTCGTGCTGGGCGCATTCATCCCCAATTACCTGGTCGATTACCTGCACATGAGCGCGGTGCAAATGGGCTTCGTCACCTCCGGACTGGGCGTCGGCGGATTCCTCGGCGGCATCGCGATGCTGGCACTCTCGGATCTGATCGGTCGCAAGAGCACGGCCATCCTGTGTTTCACGGGGGCAGCGGTGCTGCTGTACTGTTTCATCCGCACCGGGGTGGAGCCGCTCATGCTGTTTCTGCTGCTAGGGGGAGTATCGTTCTTCGGCAACGGGGTGCTGTCGCTGCTGACCGGTCCGGTGGCCACCGAAGCCGTGCCGGCGCAGCTCACCTCCTCGGCCATCGGCATCGCCTCGGGCACCGGCGAGATCTTCGGCGGCGGGATCGGGCCGATGATCGCCGGCTACATCGCGCAACATTACGGCATCCAGAATGTCGTGGTGTTCTCCCTGGCGGGGCTGCTGTTGGGGGTCGTCATCAGCGCGGCGCTCATTGAAACCGCGCCGCGCCGTACCGCGATGCTCCGCAAGGCCAGGGAGCGTCAGCCCAGCTCCCCATAGCGGCACCGATGAGAAACGCGTCAGGCGCCGGAACCGCCCGATGCGTCAGCGTGTCAAAGTGGGAAACCCGGCCGGCGCGCCTCCAGACGCCACGGGGGGGTGATGAACGCCGGGCTCGCAGGACTCGATTCATGCCCGCCGGGGAACCGGCGGGGCGGCGCTCAGCGTCGCGACAGCAGCGTTGCGTGGCCGGTGATGCCTGACTTGGCGAACACGATGGACTTGCGAACATGAGTGCGGAACTGGTGAGCTTTTCCACGCGGGGTGTGGCCGCGCCCCGCAAGGTGGAGGCATGGGATGAGCACGCCTCCGGTCTCATCACTCGCCTGCACGTCGAGCCGTCGCCCGATGTCGCGTTCGACGCCAGCCTCAGGGCGACGGAAGTCGGTGGCATCCGCTTCGTGGAGGCAACGTCCACGCCCACGCGAGTCGTGCATTCGCATCCCTCGCCCGTCCGGTCGGACGCCGCGGCGTATCTGATTCACCTGCAGGCCGGCGGCACCTGCGTCAACCGCCAGGCCGGTCGCGAGGTGCTGCTGGGGCCCGGGGATTTCGTGCTGTGCGACAATACGCTGCCCTGTGAGCTGCTTCTGGGCGGCGACAACGCCATGCTCGTGCTGCGCATCCCGCAACCCCTGCTCGAACGGCGTCTGCCGATGCCGGAGGTCTACATCAACCGGCACATGCCCGCGAAGCACGGCGGCAGTTTGCTCGCCGCCCGGTTTGCGACCCTCCTGTGGGAGCAATGGCGGGTGTCGCCGTCGCCTCTGATCGGCGACCGTCTTGCGGACTCGGTGTGCAATCTGCTGGCGGCGGCGTTTCTGGAATCTGCCGACGGGCCGAGCGACGAGTCGACCACGCAGACTCGCTGGAGGCTGCGTCTCGGGCGCTTCGTCGACGCGCACCTGCGCGACCCGAATCTCACGCCGACGCAGATCGCGCGCCACTTCAAGGTCTCGCCGCGCTACGTGCACAAGCTGTATGCCTGTGAAGCGGAATCGCTCGGCAAATACATCCTGCGTCGCCGGCTCGAAGAGTGTCACCGCGCTCTCGGTGACCGTGCGCAGGCCGCAAAGACCATTTCGGCGATCGCCTTTGAATGGGGATTCAACAATACGACGCATTTCGCCCGCGTATTTCGTGAGCGATTCGGACATGCCCCCTCGGAACGACGCCGCGAAACCCTGGCCGGCGGTCACTGAGACCGCGCCGGTTCCCCGGTGGTGGGCAACCGGTTCCTTTTCGGCACTGTCGGGAGTCGCGTATGTTCGTACGATTCCCGGGTACGGCGGCAGCTCATTCCGGGTCGCCGACCAACTAAGGTGGCGGGCGAATGAAGCGATTCCAAGGGCAAGTGGCTCTGATCACAGGCGGCGGCACCGGAATCGGCGCTGCGGTCGCCCGCCGGATCACGGAGGAAGGGGGACACGCCATCATCATGGGCCGGCGGCGAACGCCACTCGAGTCCACCGCAAAAGCGCTTGGCTGCGCGTTTCTTACCGGCGATGCCGCGGAGGCAGACTCCGTGCGCGCGGCGATCCAGTTGGCCCGCGCGCAATTCGGTCGGCTCACCATTCTCGTGGCGAACGCCGGCGGCCATGGTGTCGGTGATGCGCTCGCCACCGACGACAGGAGCTGGGCGCTCGCCGTGCGCACGAACCTCACCTCCGCAGTCGTGACTATACGGGAGTGTCTGCCCGACCTCATCGAGCAGCGGGGCAGTGTCGTGGTCATCTCGTCCATCGCGGGCCTGTTCGCTGGGCCGGACGTCATGGGATATGTCACGACAAAGCACGCGCTGACGGGGCTCACTCGCTCGATCGCCAGGGACTACGGTGCGCGTGGTGTGCGGATCAATGCCATTTGTCCGGGCTGGGTGCGGACAGCGATGGCGGATGAGCAGATGGAGGCGCTCCGGGAGAAGCATGGCCTCGCGAGCATCGACGATGCCTACGCGCTTGCCACGAAACACGTGCCGTTGCGCCGGGCTGCGCGGCCCGAGGAAATCGCCAGCGTGGCCTGCTTTCTGGCCTCGGAGGATGCCGCCATGATGTGCGGCTCGATCGTGGTGGTGGACGGTGGTGCGGGCGCCGTCGACCTGCCCACACTGGCTTTTGCGGACTGATCAGACGGTTGCGGGAGCACGTCATGGCAAATGACACGCCGGACGACTGGAAGCAATACGAGGACTTCGCGGTCGGAATCGACACGAACCGTCTGCCTTCCACCCAGGATCTCGCCGGGCGGACTTTCGAGCTGACCTTCGGCGCAGAGCGCCTTCGCCTCGGCTTTCAGAGCTCGGGCCGCGTCCTGTGGGACGAGGCGCCCGAGCCGCAGGGCGAGGTCCGGTATGACGCGGTCCGGGTCGCTCCCTCGACATACTTCATCGATATGACGTTCTCGTCCACGCCGCGGGAGGCGCTCACGGTGATCATGAACACCGTGACGCATCGGGCGATGTCCGTCCGCCAGCGAGTGCGTGACCGTCGCGTCGAAGGCGAGCCGTTGGTTGAGCAGCACTTCACGGCGGGTGTGGTCGACGCCCATGTCGCGGCGCTCGGCAGCACTGTCCCCGGTCCGACGCGCGACCTGATCGGTCTGCGGGCGTTCTACCGCTACAGTCCGCTCCATCTGTACGAGCACGTGTACCTGAGCTCGCAGCGCTATTGCTGGCAGTGCCTGGTCGGCGAGCAGCGCGGCCATGGAGATGTGGACCTGGCAACCACATGGAAGTTCGACGAGGATCAGTACGTGTTTGCGTTTCGCGAGTTCATCATTCCAGTCGCTTCGGTGTTTTTTTACAATTTCCGCGATCTGCGTTCCACAGGCAAGTTCCTCGGATTGAGCGGTGGGGGCCGCATCGAGAATCGCAACGCAGGTGCCTTCATCCAAAAGGCATCGATCACTCATTACGAACCCGGAACGGAGCCCGTCTGATGGAAACGGCCCTCGAAGTCGTCAAAGCCTTCTACGGCGCGGCGGAATCCGGCCGGGTCGAGGATATGCCGCAGCTGCTCGCGCCGGAGGTATGCTGGATAGAGATGGAAGGCTCGGTATACGGTGGTACCTACCATGGACCGGCTGCCGTGGTATCCCGAGTATTCACGCGCCTCGCCACCGAGTGGCTCGACTATGCATTTCACCTCGACAGACTGCGCGATGCAGGGGACAGCGTGGTTGCTTCCGGTCACTACACCGGGACTTACGTCAAAACCGGAAAGCCGATGCGCTGCCGTTCGCTGCACGTGTGGGACGTTCGTGATGGGCAGATCGTCAGGTTCGAGCAGTTCTGCGACACGCTCGTCATGAGTCGGGCGCTGTCGTAATCTGACCCCTTTGCCGGGATCGATGCCCGGCTGACCCGCAGCGGGAAGCGCCGGTCACTCCTCTTTGCTTCGCCGGGCTGGATCGCCCGATTGTGCCGTTCCTGCTTCGACTGCATGCGTCCACGGCTGCAGGCTCGACATCAGGCGCAGACGTCCGGGCGTCGTAGCGGCGAGCGGACCCGCCGACCACACGAACCCGCGTCGACTTCTGCACCGACCGGATGCAGCCGGCCAGCGACGATCACAGCATGCGCCGGATCCGCCGGTCTCTCAGCACCACCTCCGGTGTCGTGCCCGTGAAGCGTGCGCACGGCTCGGCAGCCTTGCGCGAGCCAAGAGCGGCCCGCACTGCCGGCAGACGCTTCCGGCGGGTGTGCCCGGATGTGTTTCACCTGCAGCCGACCGCGGCGGTGCCGAGCCAATCGTCGAGGTCCAGTGCCGGCGAGATAGTCGGCACGCAAACTATCCAGAAATAAAAACTCTTTTCCCACGGAATTCCCCGGCGCTTCCGGACAGCCTCATTCAAAACATCTGTCCTTCTCTTTAGGGCCACCATTTTATCCGCGCAAGCCAATACTGCATTGTTTTACTGGGTCTTTTATTTAGCAGCCGGATGGCTGCGACATATTGGAACCTATCGCAAAGGAAGTCCTCTCGGGCAGCTTATCGCCAATAGCACCTCGCACCGCTTGCGCTGTTAATAAACATATAGGATGATCTCAAACTAGTCTGCGGATGGGCCAGATTGCCTTTGAACGCCGCGACGCCATCCGCAGAGGGGCTGCAGACGTGGATGCACTCAGCGTGGGTCGACATTGCATCGACGTGGTGGACGTCGGGGCGGATCACGCGTGTTCTGCTGCGCAGCCGCGCTGGCCGGCAGCGCATTGCAGGCTCACGACCCGGGGTGCCTCAGAAAGGCGCCGCGCCGTCGACCAGTCTGCAGTGCGTTCGGGACTCAGTTCTACCTACGTTTGATCGGGGGAGTCATGAAAATCGCTAACTCTGGCGTCGAGCGCATCATCACAGCCGTGACCCGAATCGAACCGGCGTCGCCACGCCGGGCGCTGTTGCTCGCCGCGGCCGTCGTTCTCGCACCCCATGCCGTACTTGCGACGCCGGGGCAGACGGCACCTCCTGACGGCGCAGCGCGCGTCATCCAGCTGCAGGAGATCATTGTCACCGCCACCAAGCGCGCCGAGCCCATCGACAGGGTGCCGATCAGCATCCTGGCATACACCCAGCACACGATGGACATGCAGGGCATCAAGAATTTCCGCGATATCGCGCGGGTATCTCCCAGTGTCACGCTGGTGCCGACAATGGAAAGCAACACTTCGGCCAGCAACGTGGCGATCCGGGGCATCTCATCCAATGCGGGCGCCGCGACCGTCGGCGTCTACATCAACGACGCACCCGTGCAGATTTTTCCGGACAGTCTGAGCTCCGTGAATCCGTATCCCGTGGTGTTCGACCTGAAGCGCGTCGAGATTCTGCGCGGTCCCCAGGGCACACTGTTCGGCGCAGGTTCGGAGGGCGGAACGATCCGCTTCATTACCCCGAGCCCGGGTCTCACGCACTACAGCAGCTACGTCCGCACCGATCTGTCCAGCACGGCAGGCGGAGATCCGAGCTATGAACTCGGCGCCGCCGGCGGCGGCCCGATCATCAAGCATCGGCTCGGCTTTCGTGCCAGCGCCTACTACCGTCGCGGCGGCGGCTATGTCGACCGGGTGAACTGGGTCACCGGCCACGCGGTGGATCGAAACTCCAACTGGAACGACGTGAGTGCGTTGAGCCTGGCGCTGCGCTGGAAGCCGCTGCGTGCCCTCAGCATGACGGCGAGCATTTTCTACCAGAACCGTCGCATCAACGACTCATCGATCTACTGGGAGGAGTTTTCTAATCCGAGCCAGAACGTCTTCCGCAATGCCAATCAGATTGCGACGCCGACCGATGACAGATGGAGCCTGCCCGCGATCCACGTCGCCTGGCGCCTCGGCGGCGCGGAACTCATCGAAAATGCGTCCTATCTCGATCGGCAAAACGCCAACATATACGATGACTCGAGCCTGTCGCTCGCTGTGTTCGCCGGATTCGGTCCCAGACTGCTGCCGCAGGCGCTTCAGTCTTACAACACACCGGGCTATCTGAACGACACCCAGAGCGTTTTCACACAGGAACTGCGCCTGCAAAGCACCGATTCAAATGCGCGCTTTCGCTGGGTCATCGGCAGCTTCTACCAGCACTCGCATCAGGATGCGGCGAACAACATCCAGGATCCGTATCTGAATCGGGCGCTCACCTACCTGCACGTTCCATTCCAGGTGTCGTTTTACCAGAACCTCTGGTTCCTGTACGCGGTGTCGAACCTCACCGACGTCGAGAAGGCGGTCTATGGCAACGTGGCATTCGAGGTGCTGCCGAAGCTGACGCTCAGCGCGGGCGCGCGCATCTCGCGGCACCAATACCGAATCGCGCAGTTCAGCGCCGGCCCGGTCGTCGGGACAAACACCGGCATAGCCAGCACGTCGTCCCAAACCGATACGCCGGTGACCCCGCGGTTCGTGGCGTCGTACCAGATGAATCCGCGCAACATGTTCTACGTCTCCGCGGCGAAGGGCTTCCGAGAGGGATCGACCGCAGGAGCCTCGCCGGTGAACTGTGAGCCGGACCTGGCGGCGATCGGGCTCACCACCGCGCCCCGGGTCATCCGACCGGACTACGTGTGGAGCTATGAGGTGGGCGCGAAAAATCGACTCCTCGACAATCACCTGCAGCTCGCCACCAGCGTCTACCGCATCGACTGGCACGACATCCAATCGGGATTCACTCTGCCGGTCTGCAACGTTCCGATCACGGCCAACCTCGGCAACGCAGTAAGCAAGGGGGTTGACGAGCAGGCGAGCCTGCTGGTTTCGGACAATTTCCTGGTCTCGGCTGCCGTCAGCTATGACGATGCGAAATTCACCACTACCACGGAGGGCGCCGGCGGCAAGGTCATCCGCTCCGCCGGGCAACCGTTGAACAACGTGGCGCCGTGGAAGATTTCGGCATCCGCGCAATACCATTTCAACGCTTTCGGTCATGAGTCGTATTTTATGGTCGACGACCAGTATACGAGTCACAACAGCGCGCCTCTCGATCTGGCGTCAGCCGCTACCGACCGGACGATTCCACGGCCACCGGCCTACAACTATCTGTCGGCCCGGCTCGGGATGAACGTCGGACACTGGAACATTTCAATCTACGGGGACAATCTCGGCAACGCGCATCCGGAACTCGGCCGATATCGGGATACGCCCACTACATTTCTGTATCGGGGTCTGACGCTGCGCCCCCGGACCATTGGCGTGACGGCGATATACCGCTACCGATGAACGTCGTGATCCGCAGCGCCATTTCCGGAGAGCCTCGCGCGGTCCCTACGGTCGGGACCGTGCCGTCACGCGCAGAGCGGCTGGTACGCCGCAGCATCGCGGCAGCGAAGCGCCTGACGACACGGTCTGTCGTTGCAGCGCGAGCGCTTGCTTCCCGCCGGCCATGCTGGGGTCCGGCTCGCGGTGGCGCGACAGCGCGACGGGTCGTTCGAGACGATGGCTCGGTTGCACGCGCGTTGGAGCTGCGGACTGAAAGCGCCCCGCTGTTCTCTGTCGGAGGGATGGCGGTTCCTCGGCGGTGGCGCCAAAACCACGAATAGACCCTATCATTTATCACGTAAACCGCACTTTGTTGCGTGCGGAACACGGTTGGGGGCCTTCAACAAGCGTTCACACGGCCAATCTGCGACGCCGTCCCGCCAGTGATGAGCGCATTTGCGGAACGGACTTCGTCCCGACGCCGCGACCGGCCAGCGGCGCTGCGATGTCGTACGCCCTTGCAGTCCCCACTCCAGAGGAGTGTCTCATGATCGACAACCGCACCGCCCCCTACGCCGCCTTCCTGTTGCGGCTGACCCTGGGCGTGCTGTTTCTGGCTCACGCCGGTCTGAAGCTGTTCGTGTTCACACCGGCGGGAACCGCTCACTATTTTGCGTCGCTCGGACTGCCGTCGGCGATGGGCTACGTGGTCATGACGTGGGAGTTCGCCGGCGGCATTGCGCTCATCCTGGGGCTGTGGACCCGGATCGCGGCACTGTGCATGATCCCCGACTTGCTCGGAGCGATTGCGCTCGTGCACGCGCACGTCGGCTTTTTCTTCACCGATCCGGGCGGCGGCTGGGAATACCCCGGCCTGTGGGTGGTGGCGCTGCTGGCCCTCGCTCTCACCGGAGACGGAAGATGGGCACTGAAACCCACGTCTTCTCCTCATCCATAGGGCCGCGCGGCACCCCACGCACGCAAACGGCGAACAGCCGCCGCCTGACGGCCCCAAGGGACACTCGCAACAGGCGCTCATCGCATTGACAATTGTCAGGCTCATCGGCTATCGTCATAAACAAGTCGGGCGACTGGTGATATCAGGTCAGATGACCCATAACTGACGCTTTCGACCGCTACCGCCAATCACGGGGGATTCCATGAACCGCCATTCGTTCCTGCAGCTCGCGTGCCTGTTTGCGCCGTTGACTGCGCTGCCGGCCACGGCCATCGCCGCTGACCACTCCGTCAAAGGTTCCATGCCGTCCATGCAGCTGCAGGAAGTCGTGGTCACTGCCACCAAACAGGCGACCGCGGTAGACGTCAACAAGGTGCCGATCACCATCAATGCCTACACTGCCCGGGAGCTCACCGCCCAAGGCGTGCATTCGATCGCGCAGATCGCGGCGATGACGCCGGGTGTGCACTTTACGCAGCAGAACCAGTACGGTGGCAGCGCACAGACCAACATCGAGATCCGGGGCATTCAGTCGCGCACCGGCGACCCAACCACCGGCATCTACTACGACGACACGCCACTGCTGGTGAGCGCCGATCAGTTCAACAACGGCGGCACGCTGCTGTACCCGGTGGTATTCGACATGCAGCGCATCGAAGTGCTACAGGGTCCGCAGGGAACGCTGTTTGGCAACAGCGCCGAGGGCGGCGCGGTACGCTTCATCCCCACGGCGCCCAGTCTCAGCCGCTTCAGCACCCTGGCGCAGTTCTCCGAGGCGTATACCGAGCACGGTTCGCCGAGCTCCGAGGCCGGCGTCGCCGAAGGAGGCCCGATCATCAATGGCAGGCTGGGCTTTCGCGCGAGCGCCTACTACCGTCGTGACGGAGGCTGGATCGATCGCTGCCAGCCACTGGTGGCGCGACCCGGGTGCGGACCCGTTCTCGGTCAGAACGTCAACAGCGGCCAGACCGAGGCGTTCCGGTTCGGAGCCCTCTGGGCGCCGACCGACTCGCTCAGAATCGAGCCGAACCTCTATTTCCAGCGCCAGCATTACAACGACGGCGGCGGCTTTGAGATCGCCGACTCCAATCCTTCGGCCGGACAGTATCGGTTTGCCCTGCGCTATCCGATACCCGCGACCGATAAGATGTTCATCCCGAGCCTGAAGATCCAAGACCAACTGGGCAGCAGCGTGCTGCTCACGTCGATCACCTCGTACGTGTGGCAAAGCCAGAACTTTCAGAACAGCTACACGGAGTATCAGGACTGGTCGTTCTTCGGCAACCCGTATCCCCTCACCTCGACAGACTACGCGCAGGCCGACTACGTCACCATGCGCAATGACCTGTACGAGGAGTTGCGGCTCGCCTCGACTCATCCGGCATTCGGAAGGATCAACTGGGTGGGGGGTGTGTTTCTCCAGGCGGCGCACCAGTTCGATCACTCGCGGGTGGTGCACCCGGACCTGCCGCAGCTCATCCAGCAATACTACGGCAAGACGATTCAGCAGGTCCTCGGCGTCGGCCCGTACCTGGGCAAGTACGTGTACTGGGCCGATACGCCGACCACGGAGAAGCAGGTGGCCGTGTTCGGCCATGCGGACGTGAAGCTGATCAGGGCGCTGACGTTGAACCTCGGTCTGCGCTTTTCGCACTTTACGAACAAATCGTCGCTGTTTCTGGCAGGCCCGTTCAACGGCGGCAACTTCACCTTTGCCGGCGGCGCCTCATCCAATGCCGTGACGCCACAGATCGGACTCAGCTGGACGCCGACCGCATCAAGCCTCTATTACATCTCCGCAGGCAAGGGTTACCGCGCCGGTGGCGTGAACGATCAGACGACCAGTCTGATACCGACGTGCCACGTGTCGGTGCCGGTGAACATCAAGCCCGATTCTTTGTGGAGCTATGAACTCGGCACCAAGGACTTCTTCTTCAAGCGCCGCGCGGCTCTGGACGCGAGTGTCTACTACGTGGCCTGGAACAATATCCAGAATTTCACCGACATCCCGCAATGCGGCATCGGCGCGGTGCTCAACCTGGGCGACGTGGTCAGCAAGGGCTTCAACCTGTCAATGGACGCGCTGCTGACACGCAACCTCAGGGGCAACCTGGATATCGCTTACACCGACGCGTACTTCAAAAACACCGTCGTAATCCCGAGCGGCGGTATCGGACAGATCGTCGCGGCCGGAGATCGGATCGCCGGAGCCTCGGAGACGTCCGGGCCCCCGGTGCCGCCGTGGTCGATCAGCCTTTCGGGGGAGTATGATTTTCATCCCTTCAAAAAGGATTTCTTTTTCTCGCTGCAGGATCTGTACGCCAGCCGCAACAACGGCCCGTTCTTTACCCACAACCCGGCGAATGTGGTCGAATACGATCCGACGCTGCCGACCGACCCCTCGACGAACATGCTCAACATGCGGCTCGGGTGGCGGATGCGAAGCGGCTGGACCCTGCGGCTGTTCGCCAACAATGTGCTGAATGCGAACCCACTGCTGTCGGTCAATCATGCGCAGCCGAATGATCCGCGCCTGTCGGCGTCGACGTTCCGCCCGCTGACTATCGGCATTTCGGCGGTCTACAATCCTTGAGGTCCCAAGCCACGCCTCCGCGGTTGGCTCCGAAGTCAACCACAGGGGCCTTGCGGGGGAATGAAGTGGTCCCCCGTTGACGGACCTCTTATGGATGGATTAAACCAACCGTTTGGAGGTCCCTATGGAACGTCAGGTTCGTGGTCAATATACAGCCGATTACAAGGCGCAGGCGGTGTCATTGGCGC
>JAJYTX010000033.1 GCA_021792815.1 Pseudomonadota bacterium | reverse complement strand
CCATCAGGGCTGCGGCGACCTGGCCCGTGAACAGGGCCAGCGGGAAGTTCCAGGGGCTGATGCACGCGAACACGCCGCGGCCCTCGAGCCACAGCAGATTGCGCTCGCCCACCGGACCGGGCAGCACTTGCGGGCCGCTGAACAGCTCGCGGCCGCGCTGCGCATAGTAGCGGCAGAAGTCGGCGGCTTCGCGGACCTCTGCAGGGCGTCCGGAATCGTCTTGCCAGCCTCGCGCACCAACAGGGCGAGGAAGGCGCCGCGGTGGCTCTCGAGCCGGTCCGCGGCCCGTGTCAGGCAGGCGGCCCGCTCTGCGGCCGGCCGCCGGTCCCAGGCGGTCTGGGCCCGCGCCGCGCTCGCCATGGCGCTGAGGATTTCGGTCTCGGTGGCATCGCGGCTGAAGCCGATGATCTCACCGCTCGCCGGAGAGCGCACCGGCTCGTCGGCTGCCGTGGACTTGCCGCCGACGAGCAGCGGACCGCCGTGGCAGCGACGCCGGTCCGCGGCCCGGATCAGGGCCCGCAGCGCGGCGATCTCGTCCGGATTGCCGAAGTCGGCGCCGCGGGAGTTGTGCCGTGCACCGTAGAGCCGTGGCGGCTCACGCGGCACGGTGCGGGGGTGGGCGGCGGCACGGCTGCCGGTACCGGGAAGCATCGGGTCCACGATGTGCTCCACGGGCACCCGTTTGTCGAGGAAGTGGTGCACGAAGGACGTGTTGGCACCGTTTTCGAGGAGCCGGCGCACCAGGTAGGGCAACAGCTGCTCCGCGGTGCCGACCGGCGCATAGACGCGCACCGCGGGCAGATCGGGGCATGCGGAGCGCGCCGCCGCGTACAGCGCCTGCCCCACGCCGTGCAGGCGCTGGAATTCGTAGCGCGCGCCGGCCGGCGCCAGTGCCGCCGCCCAATCGACCACGTACGGTGCGCGGCGTCCGTACGCCTGCACGGCGAGGCCGAGTCCCGCCCAATGGCGGGTCTCGATGTCACGCGCCAGGTGCTCGACGATGTCGAGCGACAGGTCGAGACGGTCGGCTTCCTCGGCGTCGAGGGTGAGCCCGATCCCGGCCTGGCAGGCGCTGCGCGTCAGGGCCAGGGCACGCGGAACGAGCCGCTCGAGCACCACGGAACGCTGCATCAGCGTGTATCGAGGCTCCAGTGCCGAGAGCTTCACCGAAATGCCCGACCGCCGATGGACGGACGAGGCGCTTTGGCGTCCGAGCACCTCGATCGCACGACTCCGCAGGCTTTCGAGCGCTTCAAGGAGATGGTGAAGGCCCACGACGAGATCATGGAATGTCACATGGTCGCGGGCGGCTTCGATTACCTGCTCAAGGTGCGCGTCAAGGACATGTCGAGCTATCGGACTCTGCTCGGCGAGCAGATCGCCGCGGTGCGCGGCGTGCAGCAGACGCACAGCTACTTCGTGATGGAGGAGGTCAAGTCGACCCACCGGGTCGGGATACCTGAGGACGCCGGATGAGGATCCGGTTGCTGCGGGGTCGTTGGCCTGTCGAGGGCTGAGCGCCGCGGGGCCGGTGCCGTGCTGGAGTGCCTGCCGGCCTCCCTCAGCTGCGCGAGGCCGGCCGGTTCCGCTGTCCCAGCCTCGATTTCAGCGCCGCGAGTTGCATCCGCCAATGTTCCCACGGCGCGGCCTGCCCGATGCGGCGGGCGCTCAGGGCTTCGAGGCGCTGTGCATCGAGCGCCGCGGAGCGGCCCGGACCATCGCCCTGCTCGAGCAGCAGCAGCGTGAACAGCTGAGTTTCCGCGGCTGCCGGGCCCAGCGCACGCCAGTAACCGGCCACGGCCGCCGAGAGATGCGCGCGGCCGGCCTCGGGCGCACCGCTGGCGATTTCGGCCAGTCCCAGGCAGGCGAGCGCTCTCAGGGTCATCCGGTGCGTCGCGCCGGCGCTCGCGACCTCGTCCCGATAGGCGGTGCGCAGCATCGTGACGGCTCCGGCGGCGTGACCCTCCCGCAGCTCCAGCCAGCCGAGATAGGTGAGTGCCTCGGCCGTCAGTCCGTCCCGGCCGATGGTGCGCTCCAACTGAGCGTAGGCCGTCTGCAGCATGGCTTGCGCGGCCGCATCGTGGCCGGCGAGGAACAACCCGATGCCGTAGCGCTCCTCGACGGTTCCGGTGAGTGTTCCACCATCCTTCTCCGCCTTTCTGACGGTGGCGAGTGCATCTGAGTACAGGCGCTGCGCCTCGGCGAACCGTCTCAGCGCCGAGTCGCACCAGGCGAGCGATGTTTCCCGGATGACGATCTGACTCACGTCCTGCCGGTGGGCATGCCGTGCGTCGGCCAGAGACCGCTCGAACCAGGGTGCGGCAGCCCGGAACTGCTGCCGGGCGAAATAGTAATTTCCGTTGATGACGTCGCGGCGCTCTGCGGTGACGGGGCTGATCCGTTCCCAGCCGGCGAGCTGGCGGTTGGCCCGGTCCAGCCAGACGCGGGCCTCGGCGAATTTCTGCTGCACGGTGAGGGTGAACGCGAGGCCGTATTCGGCCTGAACGAGCCGTTCGCCCACCGGCCCCGATGGCCGGGCCGCCAGTCGGATCGCCTGCCGGAACTGCCGTTGCGCGGCCTGGTAGTCACCGTCCTCCACGTAGACCTGCCCGATCACCGCCCGGATCGATGCCGCCACCTGCGGCTCGCCCCGGAATCGCCCGCGGAGCCCCGCCGCCGCCCGGTCGACCGCCTGCCGCACGGTTTCCGGAGCCCCGCCGTCGTCGTTGACACTGAACGGTGAGGCGTCGGCGAGGACATCGTGGTCCAGGAAGCCGATGATCGCCCGGGCGATTCGAGCCTGGGTTTGCGCCCGGTGCTCTGCGCGCACCGCCCGATGGAACGCCCACAGGCTGGCCGCCGTTCCCGCGATCAGCACCAGCGCCGCGGCGGTGAGCCAGGGCCGCCGTGTGCGCGCGCGGTCCAGTTTCCGTTGCAGGATCGCGGCCTGCTGTTCGCGGCGGCGTTCCGCCGCCCGTTTCAGGCGGCGCTCCTCCAGGCTGCGCAGCCGGGTGGCCAGTTCGTTCGCGGAGCCGAGGCGCAGCGCCGGATTGTCGTGGGCGCAGGCGGCGATGTCGCTGCGCAGCAGCTCGTCGCCGACATTCGCTTCCCAGCCCACCGTCAGGGGCGTGCGCAGATCGCCCACGAGAACCTGATACAGCATCACGCCGAAGGCATACAGGTCCGAGCGGACCGTCGGGCTTTCGCCGCGCAGGATCTCGGGGGCGAGATAGTTCAGGGTCCCCTGCAGGATGGTGGGTCCTTCCGCCACCGAGCGCGTGGCGCCGAGGTGCGTGATGCCCAGCGCCGCGAGGCGCTCGGGCTCGAGCAGCCAGCCGCTGCCGAAGTCGGCCCAGCGGATGCGCCGCTTGCCGTCGGCGTCGGTCCAGACAAGCAGGTTCGAGGGTTTGATATCGCGGTGCAGAACGCCGAGCGAGTGAGCGGCCGCGAGCGCCTCGGCGGCCTGGATCATCAGCTCGAGGCGCGCACCGATCGGCACGGCGGCGAGGCCACCCGCGCTGGCGCCCCACTCGGCGAGGTTGCCCTCCCGGCAGTACTCGAGCTCGAGAAAGTACGGCGGGATCTCGAGGTTGAAATCGAGCAGCCGGGCGATGTCACCACGATCGCCCAGGCCTTTCTGCAGCACGCGGTGCAGGGTGATTTCGCGGCGCAGGCTGCCGATCTGCCGCGCCTCCAACGCAAACTTGAAGACCCGCAGCTCCTGAGTCCTCTCATGGGCCGCCAGCCAGACCGCTCCGCGGTCATCGAGCGCTCGCGACAGGCGCCAGTTCGGCCGCAGGGACGGTGTGTCGCCCGCACGCAGTGTCGTGAGGACCTCGCTCGCGGTCGTCGCCGGCGCCGCAACCGCCAGCACCTTGCCCATGAACCGATAGCCGTGCCCATGCACGGTGCGGATCAGCGTCTGTGATTCGTCCTCGAGCGCGAGCCGCAGTCGGTTGATGCAGCGGGTGATGACCGATTCCGTCACCACCCGTCCGGCCCAGACGGTGTCCATGAGCTCGGTCTTGGTGACCAGCTCTCCGGCATGCCGCAGCAGTTCCGCGAGCACCTCCAGGGGCTTCGGCTCCATGCGGATGGGGCGTCCCTCGCGCAGCAACTCATAACGGTCGACGCGAAGCTCGAACGCACCGAATGTATAGCTCTCGCTCACCGGGTGCTCTTCTTCCAGGTATACCCGCTGTCGGAGGTCCGGCTCCCATCACCCCCTCCGAGACGCTCGCCCTTCGAATCTTAGCATTCCCGTCCGGCTCTGCGATCGGGGCCTGTCAGCGGTATCTGGACCGGGTCCAGCGCGCACCGGGCTTCCGTCACGCCTCCGGCACGTGCGGTGCCGGCCCGTTCGCCTGACGGTGTGAGCGCCGTCGCACCGCCGTCGAGAGCGCAATTTCGTTCTATCGGACGCTCGCCAGCCCGGGCTAACTTGCCGCGCATAACGAGGCCGCGAGCTCATCGCGGCGGCTCTCTTTTCACGACTCTCGACCCAGGAGTGATTCGACATGGCTCGCGCGACATTCCGTATCGGTGTGTTCGGTGGATGTGCCTTGGCTCTGGTGCTCGCCGGTTGCGGCGGCTCGAGCGGCACCAGCGCCAGCAGCAGCGGCAGCAGCGGTGGCAGCAGCAGCTACACCATCGGCGGCACGATCAGCGGCCTGACCGAAAGCGGACTGACCCTCGCCGATGCCAGCCAGAGCGTCTCGCCCGCGGCGAACGCCGCCTCGTTCACCTTTCCCACCAGCGTGGCGAGCGGCAGCAGTTACTCCGTCACGGTGAGCGCGCAACCCTCGGGATTCACCTGCTCGGTGAGCGGCGGCTCGGGCACCGTCTCCTCGGCCAACGTCACCAACATTCAGGTCAGTTGTGCCGCGAACAATCTGAGCGGCACGGCCGCGACGGGCAGTCCGATCGGCGCTGCCGCCGTGACCCTGGTGGACAGCAGCGGCAAGCAGGTGAGCGCGCAGACGCAAAGCAACGGCGAGTACAGCCTGAGCACCGCCGGGCTGACTCCGCCATTTCTCGTCAAGGTGGTGACCGCGAGCGCTTCGCCGAACGGCTATGCGCCGGGCACGACGTTCTATGGCGTGAGCGACCAGGCCAGCCCGAGCGTGATCAACCTCACTCCGCTGACGGACCTGATTGTCCGCGACTGGTACGCCGCGCAAAGCTCGCCGGTGAGCATCGCGACGGCCTTCTCCAACCCGGCGGCCAATCCGCCGCCCTCGGTCGCGGAAGTGCAGGTCATCCAGCAGGTGGTGCTCGACATCGTGCAGCCGGTGCTGCAGCAGCAGGGCGTGAATCCGCTCGGGCTCGACCTGATCTCCGGCGCGTTCACCGCCAATGGCCAGGGACTCGACGCGGCGCTCGATCAGATCAAGCCCATTGTCTACAACGGCAGCGGCACCTCTGCCTCGTTGATCATCGACACGACGAGTACCACGACTCAGACGACGACCGTCACGGCGAGCGCCGGCAGCACCCAGGTGAGCACGACCACCAGTACTGCGGGCGGCGCCACGAGCGCCATCGTGTCCAGCGCGATCATCCCCGCCGGCTCCGCGGAGGCCGCCGCGCTTACCGGCGTACAGGCGACTCTGACGGCGCTCGCCACTACCATCAACAACAAGGGCACGTCGCTGGCGGCAGCGGATGTGCAGTCGTACATGGATGGTGCCTACCTCAATGACGGCACGAGCGCGAGTCAGCAGGCGCAGCAGATCGCGCACCAGATGGCGGGCGCGACGGTCGATTCCTTTCAGGTCACACAGGTCAAAAGCTTCGACAGCACGAACAACCTGATCGGAATCACCGGCACCGTGGTGTACACGGCGGGAGGACTGACCGGATCACAGCAGATCGGTAACGGCAACAATGCCGGTCTGCTGTTCAAGCAGGAGTCCAACGGCAGCTGGCTGATGTACGGCGATCAGCAGCAGGTCAAGACCTGGGCTCAGATCTGGACGTACACCCAGGACACGACCGGCGGCACGCTGAGCAGTCAGCAGCTGTATCTGGCGGCGCAGGCGCCCGCGGCGGCGGCCGTCACACCCTGCGCGTCGAACTACGCCAGCAGTGTGGCGGTCTTTGCGGCAAGCCCGGTGACGATCACCGACCAGAACGGCACGTCAGTGACCGTCGGCGCGAGCGGCACGGCACTGCCGGAGGAATCGGCGCTGTTCCAGGGAGCCTCCGGGGCCGACACCTGCCAGTTTGATGACGGCGCGGCGGAGCTGACGCCGGGCAGCCTCGCTGGCCTGGTGGGCGATACATTCGGTTTTGCCGTCAACGGCGGTGCGCCCATTCCCGCCCTGGCGCAGACGATCCAGGGTTACACCACCGAGGCGATCAATTTCACCAATCTGTCCAGTCACGCCCTGTCGGCCGCGCAACTCGGGCAGCCGCTGACGGTGCAGTGGGCCTTGCCGGTGACTTTCCCGATAGCGGACATCAAGGTTTTCGGCAACGTCAACGTGGCGAGCGGATCCAGCTACGTGAACTGCACCGTCAAGCCGGCCACGCCACTTGCCGTGACGTCCACGACCACATCGGTCACCCTGCCCACCCTCTGCAGCGGCATCCCCGTCGTGTCGCTGCCGGGCAACGTCGGTCCGGGCGCGGCGGCCAGCGTGACCGTTCAGGTGGACGGTGTCGATGGTGAGAAGACTATGGCCAGCTGGAACTTCGACTGAGTCAGGATCAACCGCGGTATCCGGGAGTGAGTATGAAGCGTCTCGAGGCCGTTCTGCGGCAGGTGGCGATGGGCGGCCTCATGCTGTTGCTGGCAGCCTGCGGCGGGGGCGGTGGGTCCGGATCGAGTGCCTCGTCATCCTCGTCTTCATCCTCTTCGTCGTCCTCGTCGCCGGCGTTGACGCTGAAATCCGCGGACCTGACCAGTCCCGCGCCGCTCGCCCTCGAGACTCTCTCGACCGCGGGACTGGCGTCGAGCGGCGCCGTGACGGTCACCTACTCGGACGGGAAGGCCTATTCGGTCACCGTGCCGGCGCTCGCGGTCTCCTCGGCGGGCGTGGTGAGCGTCGGGGTGCCGATCTACCTGTTGAATGGCGTGCCGAGCTCCGGAACGGTGCAGGTCACGGTGAGCCAGGGCGGTGTGTCGAGCAATGCGCTCACCCTGTCCGTGCAGAACCTCCCGGCGCTCTCGACGTACGGGCTCACGCCGGGACAGGTCAGTTCCGCGTTCATGACCTTCGAGACGCTGATCCAAGGGATCCGCCTGAGCGAGCTGCAGCTCGTGCACAGTGAAAACCCGGGTCTTGCCCATCTCTCGAACGCCCTCAGCACGGTCACCACGCTGCTCAACGGTGCGCTGACGACCCAGAATGCCATCGCCACGGCAGCCAGCGGCGGCACGGTACCGATCGGCACCGATGCATCGGGCGGCGCCCTGCAGCTCGACCCGACGCAGCTCGCCCTGATGGATCAGGTGCTGCTCGCCGCGCTGCAGCAGATGGTGCCCTCGGTTCCCGTGGTGACGACGGCCAAGGCGCTCATCGTGGGGGGCAGGGCCGCCGCCGATGCGCCGGTCCGGCGCATCAAGGCCGCCGCGAGCCCTGCGGGCTGGTGGAGCGCTCTCAACACCGTTCTGACGACCTCCAATGGCGCCTACACCCTGCGCGCGTATCTGCAGGGGCAGGACAGCTCCGTGGGCAGCCTCCAGGCGGATCAGGCCGTGGTGGAGGGAACGGCCGCGGTGACCGGCGCCGACGAGAGCCCGCTGGTGGGGATCCCCCTGGCGCTCACGCACGTGTACGTGACGCTGGACTCCACCTTCCACACGATCGGAGCGGTGGCGGCGTGCGCGGCGGCCATCGGCTGCGGTTCGCAGACGATGAGTGAACTGCAGGGCCAGCTCACGAACGATGGCAATGATCTGGCATCGACGGTGTGGTCGGCGCTGGCGAGCCTCAATCCGCTGACCGCCCCGGCGGGCACGCTCGTGTCGGCCGGTTCGGGCCTGGCGACGTTCCTGCAGAATGCGCAGAGCCTCGTGACCTCCGGGAAACTCGGTGAGGCGGACGCGGTCGACATGGCCGTGCTGAGCGGCTCGACGGCGTACAGCGCGGGCCTGATCCAGGGGACGCTTCCCGTGAGTCAGCAGGACGCGGTCGAGTACTGCTGTTTCGGCAGCGCACAGGCGCTGGGCGTGTCCGATCCGGGCGGGCACTATGCGGTGTGGATGCCGGCGGGAGTCGCGGGCGCGAACTACACGAGCGTCCAGCTGACGGCCAGCGATCCGGCGAGCGGTGCGGTCATTGCCGCGGACACTCAGACCGTCAACCTGGCGGCGCTCGCCCAGGCGGCAACCAACGTCGCCGGGCTGACGGCCGCTGCGGGCGGCGGATCGACGGGAGGCGGTAAGACGTACACGCTCTCCGGTTCGGTGACGCTGTCCGGTTCGGGAACGGCGACCGCCGTGGCGGGCTGCACCGCCGCCACCATCACCTCGAGTGGCCAGGGAATCCTGAATGCCACGGTCAATGGCGACATTCAGACCCCAGGAACCTACACCGCATCGGTATCGGTCGCCAACTTCACGGTGACGGACACGAGCTCCGCGACGACCTGTACGGCGGGTGGCCAGACGGTTACCGTGCCGGGGCAGACCACTACGGAGACGATTCCGTCGGGCACCTCCACCGTGACGGTGGTGTCGGATGGGACGAACCTCACGGTCAGCGGTGCCTTGCTCGGGACGGACCCGGCCGGCTGTACCGGGGGCGCCTCTGCGACCGGCATGGTCACGGGCTTGGCCAATCCCATGGTGTCGCTGAGTTCGACGATGGGCTGCGCGCTGTCGGGCGGGAGCTTCTCGGACACCTCGACGGTGAAACTGATCGGATCGTGGTGAGCGACGCGCTCAGCGGGCCGCCGGCAGGCGGCCGGCGGCCTGGTACGTGCCCGGGGTGACCCCCAGCACCCTGCGGAAGTGGCGGGTCAGGTGGCTCTGATCGGCAAAGCCGACGGCGGTGGCGACCCGGCTGGGGGGCAGCCCTGCCTGCAGCAGACCGCGGGCCCGCTCGATGCGCAGGTGGATCTGGTAGGCGTGGGGCGGCAGGCCGAGCGTGTCGCGGAACACGCGCAGCAGATGATAGGGGCTGAGCCGGGAGATGCGCGCCAGCGCCGCGAGCGGAATCGTCTCCTCGCAGTGCCGGCGCAGCCACTCCCGGGCGCGCCGCACCGGATCGGGCGGCTCTCGGGCAAGGGTGCCGGCCGCACTCAGCACATCGAGCAGACGGTGTATGCACTGGCCGAGACAGGAGTGCGACTCGGCTCCCGACCCGGCGGCCAGGGCGCGAGCCAGGGCACGCACGGCCTCGAGCAGGTCCTGCTCGGCGCTGCAGCCCGATCCAGATCGCGGCGCGGCGCACAGGCCTCGTTCGCGCGATGCAGTGTGGATCAGCGCCGGCTCGATGAACAGGATCTGCAGGCCCGGACAGCGGCATGCGGACCGGTCAATGTGCACTTCGCCAGGCTGCATCAGCCGAACGGCGCAGTGCCGCCCGGACTCGGGGGGCTCGCCGCCAGGGCAATACCGGATGCCATAGCGCTCCGTGTAGAAGCGCGCCGGCATCGGTGAGCGGGAGGTCGCCACTTCGATGCCGGGCAGCCCGGGAAGTCTGCGGAACGTCCAGGAGTCCGGGCCCACCGACGGCGTGGGACGCGCAAGACGCGGACGGGAGGTCCGCACAGGGGGTGAACGATGCATGGACGCTGCCAGACGTCTCTGCACGCACGGGCGTGAGATCCGGCGCCATCTGGCCGCGCGGACTGTAGGAATCGTCCCGCCAGCGAGTCCTGAGGAAATTCTGATGAATGATGATGAGCCCGTACCGCACCGGCGGCAGCCTCGAGCAGGGGCCGTTCGGCGCCGATGCGGCTCTGCGCGGGATCCTTCGGGGGGGCTGATCCGCCGGGCGCGGCGGCTCAGCGCTCCTGCACCGTCCCGCAGCGCCTGCAGGTGCGCGCGTCGCGGCTGGCGTAGAAACGCTCGAACACCGGCGGCAGCTGCGTCTCGATGTCGGTCAGCTCGATGAACGCCTCGTGCAGCAATGTCCCGCAGCGCTCGCAGTACCACTGAAAGCCGTCCTGCTCCCCCGGCTGGCGCCGCCGCTCGATCACCAGGCCGACCGTATCGGCCGGACGTTGCGGCGAGTGCGGCACGAGCGCGGGCAGCAGCAGCATCTCGCCCTGGCGGACCGGTACGTCGACTGGCTGGCCGTCCTGGCGCGTTCTCAGCACCATGTCACCTTCGATCTGGTAGAAGAGCTCCTGTCCGGGGTCGACGTGGTAGTCGCGGCGCACGTTCGGGCCCCCGACCGCCATGATGATGAAATCCCCGTCCTCGAAGACCCGCCGGTTGCCGACCGGAGGCTTGAGCAGGTGGCGGTGGCGATCGATCCACTGTTGGAAGGAGATGCTGTGCAGGGAGAGCATGGTGGAGCTGCTAGACCTCGATGGTGCGGTAGCCGCGTGAAGCAACCGAAGCAAGGGTGTCGGAGTCCAGATCGAAGGCCGTCAGGGCCCCGCCCCACACGCAGCCGGTATCGAGCGCGACCACGTCGGGGCGCACCAGCAGGCCGAGCGCCGACCAGTGGCCGCAGATCACGCGCGTCTCGCCTGTCAGGCGCTCGACATCGAACCAGGGGCGCCACACGGAACCGTCCTCGGGCGGCTTGCCTTTGATCTCGAGGTTGACACGCCCATCGCGGGTGCACACCCGCATGCGGGTGAGTACGTTGATGATGAAACGCAGCCGGTCCGTGCCGGCGAGGTCGGGACGCCACCGGTCGGGCTCGTCGCCGTACAGGTTGTGGAAGAGCTCCCGCGGAGTGTGCTGCAGGGCGTACTCGACTTCGCGTGCCAGTGCGAGCGTCATCTGCACCGTCCATTGCGGCACGACACCGGCGTGGAGCAGCAGATCCCCACCCTCGAGGTGCGCGAGCGGCCGGGTCGTGAGCCACTCCAGGAGGCGGTCTCGATCGCTCGCCGAGAGGATCGCGTCCAGGGTGTCCGAGCGGCGCGGCCGGCCGCTGCCGGCCGCCAATGCCAGCAGGTGCAGATCATGATTGCCGAGCACCGCCACCGCATTGTCCCCGAGCGAGCGGACGAACCTGAGCACCTCGAGCGAGTCGGGTCCCCGGTTGACCAGGTCGCCGACGAACCACAACCGGTCCCGGTCGATGGAAAACCCGATGCGATGGAGCAGGGCGCGCAGCTCCGTATAACAGCCCTGCACGTCACCGATGGCATGGCGGGTCAATGCAGGATCCCGGGCATGGCGAGGCGGAACAGGGGGATGGGCGCGTCGAACCGCCGGCCCTCGCCGTCGACCATCTGGTAGCTGCCCTGCATGGTGCCCACGGGGGTTTCGAGCACCGCGCCGCTCGAGTAGCGAAACCCCTGGCCGGGCTCGAGCCGGGGCTGCTCGCCGACGACCCCCTCGCCGCGCACTTCCTTCACGGTGCCGTTGGCGTCGGTGATCGTCCAGTGCCGGGTGAGCAGCGTCGCCGGCAACCCGCCATCATTGTGGATGGTGATGGTGTAGGAGAACACATAGCGTTGCTCCTGCGGGTTCGATTGCTCACGCAGGTAGCTGGTTTCGACGTCTATGCGAATCTTGTGGCGGGCGCTCATGCACCGTGATTTTACCCGGCTGGTCTGCTGACGCGCACGGCGAGAACGTCACAGGGGGCAGCGTGCAGGATGGTGTCCTCGGTGAGATTGACCAGGATGGACAAGCCGTGGCGCTCGCGGCTGCCGAGCACGATGAGGTCCGCCTGCCGCTCCCGGGCGACGCGCACGATCTCGGCCTTGACACTGCCCATCTCGACCCGGCGGGGCGCATCCGGCAGGCCGAGCCCGCTCGCCAGGGCCGCGAGACGTTCCCGGGCGCGCTCGAGCAGTTCGTCCTCGATGCGCACCGAAGTCATCAGTGTTTCGGCCATGGGTTCGACCGGGAGAAATTCGATCACGTGCAGCAGCTCGATCTCGGCGCCGAGCCCACCGGCCAGCTCGGCTGCGCGCTGTCCGATCGGCAGGCTGTCGTCGCTCAGGTCGACGACGAGCAAAATGCGCCGGTAGGGTCGTGTCATGCCGATATACCGCCGGGTTGCCCGATACCGGGGAGTCTGTCGGACCGGGGACCTTGCCGGTCAGGCGCCCGGGACCGAGGGGCCTAGCCTAACTCAACCCGCAGCGCTCGGCAGCTGCGCCGAGCGCCCTGGGGGCATCACGGGGCGGAACCGACCCCCGCCAGTTCTGCGATGGCATTGAAGGCCTGCGGCGGGACAGTCTCGGGGCGAGCCGCAGGGTCCACGCCGCAGCGCTCGATCTGCCCGGGGGTGGCGAGGCCTTTCAGCGCATTGCGCAAGGTCTTGCGCCGGTGGGAGAACGCGGCTGCGACCACCGCGGCAAAGCCAGGGCTCACGCTAAACGCGGGCTGCGGCCGCACGGTGAGCCGCGCGACCGCCGACCACACCCGCGGCGGCGGTTGGAAGGCTCCGGGTCCGACGTCGAACAGCCGCTCCACGCGCACCCAGGGGGCGAGCATGACGGTGAGCCGGCCATACGCGGCATCGCCCGGCGCCGCCGCCATGCGCTCGATGACCTCGCGCTGCAGCATCAGGTGCAGATCCTCGATGGCCGGCACACTGTCCAGCAGATGAAACAGCAGCGGCGTCGAGATGTTATACGGCAGATTGCCGGTCACGCGCAGCCGGCCTCGCGCACGCGCGAGTGCCGCGAAGTCGAACCGCAGCGCATCCGCCGAGTGCAGCGTGAAGCGTGGCTCGGCGGCGAACGCTTCGCGCAGCAGCGCGGCGAGGTCGCGGTCGATCTCGATCGCATCGAGCGAGCGGCAGGGGAACTGCAGCAAGTGGCGTGTGAGCGCCCCGCGTCCGGGGCCGATCTCCACCAGGCAGTCCCCGGCGCCCGGGGCGAGTGCCGCGACGATGCGCTCGATGACCGCCGGGTCGTGCAGGAAGTGCTGGCCGAACCGCCGGCGCGGGCGCATGGGGCCGGCGCGCGCCCGTTCTGCGCCCATCAGGCGCTCGCAGTGCGTCGGCTGGCCAGCTCGATGGCCAGCCGGATCGCCGCCGCGAGGTTGCCGGCATCGGCGCGCCCCGTTCCGGCCAGATCGAGCGCCGTGCCGTGATCGACCGAGGTGCGCAGGATCGGCAGGCCGAGCGTGACGTTCACCGCGCTGTCGAATCCGGTATGTTTGACCACCGGCAGGCCCTGGTCGTGATACATGG
>JAJYTX010000032.1 GCA_021792815.1 Pseudomonadota bacterium | reverse complement strand
TGAGGCTGTGGTTGTCCGCGGAGGGAGCTGATGACGCGGATGTCTTCGTGGCGTTGCAGAAAGTCGCTCCGGATGGAAAGGAGTGCGGCATGACGTTCTACGCGTTCTATGAAAACGGTCCGGTGGCGCTGGGTTGGCTACGCGCCAGCCATCGGGCGCTGGATCCCGACCGTTCCACGGCGTGGCAGCCGGTGCATCCGCACGACGCGGAGGAAAAGCTGCCGGCCGGAAAGCCGGTTGCGCTAGATATTGAAATTTGGCCAGCGTCGACGATGTTCCGGGCCGGAGAGACGTTACGGCTGGTGATACAGGGCAGCGACATTTACAAGGAGTCTCTGCCGAACCTGCCGTTTGCTAGGCATGAAGATACTAGAAACGTGGGAACGCATACGCTGTGGGCGGGCGGCGAATACGACTCTCATCTTTTGCTGCCCATCATTTCGCGGGAAAGCACCGAGTGACTTTCGAGCTGCTCGCCCATTGAGCCGAATGAGGTTGCTAAGATGATGCGCTGATCGGTGCGGGCGCGGTCGCTCAGCGGCATCAAATGATATGGGACGAGCGGAGCCTCTTTCGGGTATGAGGCCGTTCGCGCCTTATCGAGTGTGCCGACGGAGGCCGCTGCAGTGCTCGAGCAAAACGCAGCGGAATCGTGCGGTCGACAACAGTGTCGATGCGACGATATGGGGGCCGAACAGTCGACGATACATAATTTCGGCAGGGACGGTCGGAAGGTGTACCTGGCGAAGGGCAAGCAATGAGACGTCGGAATGAGGAGTCAAATCACGACCGGCCGCGGAAGGGCCATTTCTCATGTTGTGATCGCGTCGACGGCATTTCTGCGATCGCCGCATCGGAAGCCGTCGGGCGTTCAGATCTGTTCGAGCTTGATTTAGCGCGACATCCAATAAGTGAGGGGCGCTGGCAGCGGTCTCTGACGCTGGTGGGCCGTCAGAATTACGACCGCGTCAATGAGTCGAAGTCAGTAAAACTGCCGGAGCACGCCGCGTCTCAGACAAACCGTTCGCCGCTCAGTGCGTCAGCCGCATGCGGGCGAACAGCGGAGACGCGGGCACGGCCATCATGCGGATGCGGGCTTCTTGTGGGGTGGACCTGCCCGGGTCACCTTTATGTTGTGGATCAACCCTTCACGCAACGAATAATAGACAAAAACCCGCTCCTCGACACATTCGCCCTTCGACAGTGGGGTGACCGAGAAGTCGGGGGCGTCGGCAGTCGCGGTGAAGATGCTGGTGCAATCGATAAAGATGGAGTCGTTATCCGTCAGAAGTTTGTGCACGATGAGGGTTTCGCGCACGCTTTTCAGCATTTTCTGATAGAAGGCCACGATGCTTTGACGTCCGACGAGCTTCGGCGCCGAAGGCAGCTCAAGCACGACGTCCTCGGTAAAAAAGGCGGAATAACGTTTGTGATCGCCGGCGCTGAACGCCGAAGCATAGGCGTAATAGGCGGCACGTTGACTCGCATGGGCGCCAAGGCGCGGCAGTGTCGTGACGCCTTTCCCAGCTGGCCAAGTCATCGACTGAAGCCGGACAATGCGGTCGTTGTCGTCCAAGTCGTACGTTACCAGGAACTTTACAGTCAGGCTGTCTCCCGGATGCATTGGTCCAAAGGGAAAATCCTCACGAACTTTGCTGGCATGAAAGTCCATGTCGATCTCGACAAAGAGACGGTTGCCAGACTGTGCGACGGATTGCGGACGGATAACCTCACGAACGCCGTCGTGCGCCCAGGCAAGGAAGGCTCGCACGTCGCTCTTGCCGCGGTAATAGCGGGTGGATCCCGAGAATTCAATTTCGTCAGCGAAATAGCGTTCAATCAGCGCCTCATCGTCACCTGTGTTGAATAGGGTAACGTATTCGTCGTAGTTCATCGTGCACCTGTGGGACGCAACGCGCCTCTGGATTATTTGAAATCGCCAAAACGGGATGCCGAAAATGCCAACGCCTTCGAGTCCGGTACAAAAAGCCGCGCCGTCGCAACAAGTTTCCGCGTTGCAGTGGCGTGTCAATCCAGACGTTTGAACGACGCCGTCAGATAGTATACAAGGAGACCTGATAAGTCAACAAATTTTCATCGGAAATTCCTCGAGTTCCGAAGCTCATGAGTTGGCAGTGAAGGTTTTAAGTTGGATAGTGATTCGCAGAATGGAGTGAGAAATATGGAGGAGCTGTGGCGGAAAACACTGCTGTGCATTTCTCCTCGGGGAGGTCTGGTGACTTTGGCGAGGGCCCATGCGCACACGGCGACGACGCATAGATGTCGGCTTCCGCGTGGGATGCAAGACAGGGACTGAGGTCTGGTGCTGATGTCGCGGAACACTTTGGCACAGTTGGCTTTTCTAAGACGTGACTGAATGGCAAAATTACGCTGGGTGGTTGTCTGTCTGTGACCTGCCGGGGTGGGTCGCAGTGGCGGGGATCATGGCGACGTCGCCGTCTGAGCAGCTGATTTGGCCGATGCCAGAGATCGGAGCGGGGGCTGAGCGGCCGAGGGCCCCATTGTCTGTCTTGAAGCAGCGGTCGCGGATGGTCAGGCAGCGAGCCGGGTTCCAGACCTTTTCGATCGAGGCGAGCCGGGGTGTCAGAGCGGCAGGGACAGCAGTTGCGGCTGTATGATGTGATGATGCGGCAGGTACTTCAGGAGTACGACGGAGTCACAGCGTGTATTGTTGCGCATTACAACATGACGGCTTCGCGTCGATCTTGCGCCGAAGGAGAAAGGCAATAGCGACCATGGCAGAATGTTGCATTGTTTTGCGGCGCGATGGTTCGCCGACTTTGGAACACAGCTGTCGGAAAAAGCATTCGTTCATGCGGCGCGTAGTGGTCGTGCTGTGCGGTTGACGGTTAAATTGCCGTGGGTTTGTGACCAGCGGTGCCAGGGGCGTTCGTTGACGCTACGCATTGAGGTTGCCTCAGCTGTAAACATCAGTTTGCGCTTCATGGGTTTTCTGGACATTGCGTAATGAGCACAATGAACCATGAGTATGACTTTGTGATCATCGGCGGTGGATCGGCGGGATGCGTGCTGGCGGAGCGGCTTACCGCTGACCCTGTCAATCGCGTTCTGTTGTTGGAAGCGGGCGGCGATTTTCGCCATTTTCTTCTGACGATGCCGCTGGGCTTTCTGCGTGCGCTGCGTCAGCCGCGCTACACGTGGGGCTATATGTCGGAACCCGAGCCGCATTTGCATGGGCGCAGTATCGGGTTGCCGCGGGGACGGGTGTTGGGCGGCTCTTCGTCTATCAACGGCATGTTCTTCATGCGCGGTCATAGCCTGGATTTCGAACGTTGGCGGCAAATGGGCTGCGAGGGATGGGGCTATGCAGATGTATTGCCGTATTTTAAACGTATGGAGTCGAGCTGGCGCGGCGAGGGGCACAATCACGGTGCTGACGGACGCCTTCCGGTCATACCAGTCGATACCAGAAGACTCCTTCACCAGCCGCTTATGAACAGCGCTGAAGGAGCTGGCTTTCATTGCATAGACGATATCCACGCGGGTTTGGAGGAGGGTTTCGCCCGGGGTGAGGTGAATATCGATAGCAGAGGGCGCCGCGCTAGCACAGCGCGTGTGTATCTGAATCCGGCACTGAACCGGCGGAATTTGACAGTTGTGACAGGTGCTCTCGTTCAACGCGTCACTGTTGAGGACAGACGGGCTCGTGGGGTGATTTATACCCACGCTGGAAAGACAGAGAATGTCACCGTTACACGCGAGATTATTCTTTCCGGCGGTGCCTATAATTCACCCCAGTTGCTGATGCTCTCGGGCATCGGCCCTGCGGCGTCGCTTCGGGCGCTTGGCATCACGGTTGTCCATGATCTTCCAGGCGTCGGCCGCAATCTCACTGAACACCCGCGTGTTCCGGTTCGTTTTAGTTTGAAGAAGCCGGTAAGCTTCCTGAACGAACTGCGCTTTGATCGCGTCGCGCGTTGGGTGCTGCAATGGGCGGTGTTTGGTACCGGCGCTTTTGCGACACAGGTCAATAGCGCTAACATTGTGGTACGCACCCATTCAGACTTGGCGCAGCCGGACATTCAGCTGTGGTGCAACCCGGTGCGCATGGATGCCGAAATGTGGTTTCCAGGCATCAAACGGCGTCAGGAGGACCAGATTACAGCAGATGTCATCCTGCTGCATCCGCAGAGCCGCGGTCGCGTGACGCTGAGGACACCGAATCCTGTTGATCCACCTGCGATCGAATTGAATTTGTTTTCCGAAGATGCGGACTTCGTGACCGCACGGCGCGGCATTGCCATTGCGCGCCGCATATATGGTACGCGACCTCAAAGTGAGTTGATTTCAAGAGAAATCCTGCCCGGTGGTATGTTCAACAGCGACGATGAGCTGGACGAGCACATCCGCCGTTACGCAGAAGTCACGCAGCATCCGGTGGGAACGTGCGCGATGGGCATAGACAGCATGAGTGTGGTCGATCCGCAATTGCGGGTACGTGGCGTGTCGGGGTTGAGGGTGGTTGACGCATCGATCATGCCGACCGTGCCGGGCGGCAATACGAACGGTCCGACGATCATGATTGCTGAGAAGGCTTCCGACATCATTCTTGGCAGAAAGCCGCTGCCGCGGGATTGATGTCCGGCGGGGGGTGTCGCGCTGTGGTAGGCGGCGGTGGAACGTGGATGTTTGGGAATGTGCGAAAGTGGAGTTGGCGTCGAAGCAAAATGTCATATTGGATGAGTGTGAGGGGAAGGCAGCGCGGTGAGGGATATTAGCGAAGTTGCCGGAGGCGCGTGCGCAAGCGTGACGAGGACGAAGATATGGGAAGGTCGGCATATGCGTGAAGGTCTCGCGTGTGGTACGCGGTCGAGGATGGGTAGAAGTGTATGTGGATATGAATAAAGGGGCGTTCGGCAGGTAGTTGCGTTGCGGAACGCGGTGGATTGATGGATGGTGCATGGGGTTATTTATGGGAAATGCTCGGCGAGGGACGCCAGGGCTTGGGGGCTAATGGCGTGGCATATGGTCGCAGCGGGCGCGTGTCGACGTTGGACGCAATTATTGGAGAAAATGCAAAGTGAACAAGAGAGACTTTCAGAAGTACGTGGCTGCGTTTAATGCGTGTGATCTAGACGGATTCACGAGCTATTATGCAGACGACGTGCTGTTTGATTTGAGCGGTAAGCTTGTGTTGAGAGGCCGCGTGGCTGTGCGCGAGTTTTATCAGGAGGTGTTTGCGAAAGTGAAGGAGAAGCTTGACGTGCGAAATGTGGTGGTGGACGAGGACGGTCTCGCGGCGGACGTTGATACGGAGTTCAAGGCGCTCGTCGATGATCCGGGTTTTATAGCCGGGCCGATTGTTATCGGTCGTTCGATTTTCATTAGAAGTTTTATCTTTTATCGGATCGTACGGGGAAAATTCACTGAGATCACGGCGCGACGCGTCACAGATGCCCGGGTCGGGCCACCGACTTTCTGATGCAGATCGGTGGCTCTTTGGTGCGGGCGTGCGACGCGGGCTTTGGATGCGGGAGTGACGTGTCGGCCGGGCAGCTGTTTGAGCGGTTGCGGAGGCGGAGGATGTTTGCGGCTGCGGTTCCCAATGAGTGTCGAATGGGGGGAGGGTGACGGGGGGCGGAGGGGCAGGCGTGCAGGCACAGGCGCAGCGATGCGCCTGGAGTCATTCTACGGTGCGCGATCTGGGTGTTGAGGATCGCGTAGGTCAGCGGACGGAGCTGGACCGCGAGGATGTGCGCCGGTGTTGCATGCAATCCGGGTAGGGCCGGCAGTGCCCGGTTATGCGTGGGTGGATCGCGGATGACGGCTGTGGGGTGGCGACAATGGCGTCGCTGCGCTACGCGGTGCTGGTGTGTCGCGCCGGTGGCGTTGCGTCCTGTGAGTCAGGGGTTTTGCCGGTGACGGGGTGAGGGAAGCGACAAGGTGGGCCGGATACGTGCGGGTAAGGCCGTGCCGGGATGCTGGGCGGCAGGTCGGGCGCGGCGAGTCGGGGCGGCGACACAGTAACTGCTGCCGGATGCAGCCAGCCACCAGCGTAGGGTGCGGACAGGCGGAGATGCATCTGGAGCCGGCGGATTCGCCACACGCCGTCTTCTTTCACATATTCGCTTTCGTAGGTACCCAAACCCCAGGCAGCGGAGTCGCCGTAGTGAGCCGTCTGTGCGAACCAGCGCCATCGGCCCCGCGCCGTTGTACGGTCGTTTTCGACAGTAATGATAGGCTGGAGTTGCATGATGTCGAAGAGACGGTCCGGAGCCCCACTTTCTGCATGCTGTCCGGTCAGGTAAGCGCGAATGTGCTGCTTACCCACGAATGCGCCGACACCGGCGATTTCAAGCACGCCGCCATCAGTGAAGAGATCGGCCGCCTCGGACCAGAGCGCCTTGTCGGTGAAGTAACCGTAAGTCTTTTGCAGGATTTCGATTGCCTGCGCGTCTTCGAGGTCCTGGAGCGCGTCGATGGCAACCGCCGTCTCCGGTGCAGCCGACTCGATCGATGGGCCGGTGACACGGTCTGCCGTGAGCGCGGCCAGCGCCTCTTGCTGCACGAGCGCGCGGCCGGCCGCTACAGCAATGGGGGCGCCAGTGACCGGATGCGGATAGTGGAATGGAGGCACATGGCGACCAGGGAACACGTCGTATTGCTCGGTCGGGGGCAAGTCGGGCGGAATCCTGTCGCTGGGCTTCGGTGCCGCTCGCGCCCCGAATGCCCAGCCACGTTCGTAATCTGCAAAGTAGGTTGTATAAACGTGGTCGCGCTGGTACTTCCATGTGCCCGCGATCTTGACAAACTCGCACTCGTAGACGGCACCGTGCCACAGTGCCGCGCCCCTGTAGCTGCCCAACTGGCTGAACGCACGGCTGCGCGCCCATGCGCGTCCTCGGTCGGATACGTGGATAACGGGTTGCAGCTGCAGATGGTTGTGTAGGCAACCATGCCGGGTGCCCTGGGGACCGAATAGTTCTAGCGCGCGTCGAATGCTCTGCCTGCCGACATATACGCCGCGCAGGGATATTTCCATGGTGGCGTCGTCGGCGAAGAGGTCCGTCAGTCGATCCCACTGCTGCTTATCGAGGAAATAGCCGTAGGCGGAGATCAGGTTCTCTATTGCCGCCGCATCTTCAAGGCGGAGGATTCTACGCTTCAGGGCCGCCAGCACGGGTTCGTCCACGGCGAGATCGAGGCAATCGCCACTCCAGGCGCCGATCGTGGCGTAATGAAACGGTGGGGTGTAAACGCCGGGCCATACTTCGTAGGGTTCGGTGGATTCGGCATCTGCGGGAAAGGAAGAAGACACCAGCTTGCCACCTGTGGTGTCGACGTTGTGAGCCCAGCCGCCGTCGTATGGCACTTGGAAGGTCTGGTACCAATGCATCCGGCTGATCTTCCATACACCGTGATCGCAACGGTATTCGTTCTCATATGGTCCTTCCGCCCAGGAGGCGTGTTCGCCGCAGCGGCCGGAGAGAACTAGGGCGCGCCATCTCGCCTTGGCGCTTGCTCCATCTGAGGAGATGTGCACGACGGGCTGGAGCTGCAGGCATTCGTGCAGTTCGCCATAGGCGAGGCCTCGCCGTCCGTTCCCGAGTGCATAGAAGTACTGCCGGATGCGATCCCGGCCTTTGTAAACTCCGTCGAGCGCGACTTCGAGAGATGCGTCCGCGGTGAAAAGGTCGGCCACCTCGTCCCACAAGGCTTGGTCAACGTAATAGCCGAATGCGCGTTGCAGGTGTTTCACGCTGCGCGCGGCTTCCAGGCGCGCGAGGCGCGACCTCAGTTGGGCCAGCGTGGGTTCGGTAACGCAAGGAGTAGTCTGATCAGGTGGCATACTCGAGGTGGAAATGAATATGCGGATGGAGGGAGCCCAGATTGTACAGAGTCCAGCCAGCATGCGGGACGGAATACCGGTAATGGTCTAGCTGGTGCGCACGCAGGTCAAGTGTGTCAGCACGCGGTGGTACAGCAGGTGCGGGAGCGGTCCTCGGCGATTGTGGCCGCGAGCGTGCGCAGGCCAGTGAAGTTCGATTGCCGCCTCTTCCCAGGCCGGTGCACCTGGGGGAAGTACACTTCCGTCGGGGGACTTGGCGGTCGCTCGTGCACTCGGGGCCGCAGGGTGCGCAACTGTCTGGGCTGAACCGCCCCGGGGTATGGCTCCGCGAGTGCCGCCAGAGCGTCTTTCGCTCAAGTCATCCGTTTTGCTTTAGCCAGGCCTCGATCTCCAACCGGACCTCCGCATATGGGCCCGGTCCGTACCGCGGCCCGGATCAGGGGATTCTCGCAATAGCGTCATCAGTCGCCTCACTTGCTAATCTGTGATCACGCCGATTCGCCCGGGGTATCCCGGGGATCGCCTAAACCAGACCGACGTGAGAGGGGTTGGACCCTAAAATCTAATTGTTGCTGACCACTCTGGAACCAATCTGCGTCTTGCCCCCCGAAAATAAGCGGTTTTGCGTCGCCGCCAACAGCCGTGCGGGGGCAGCGCGCAGCAGGCCCCGTAGCCGCTCGCCGTCGCAACGGCCAGGTGTCGACTAAAGGTGCGCCTGAGCCTGCGGCAGGCGCCCGCGCGGGCGCGACGGCCGACACCGAAAGTGCGCTTCAAACCCGGCTGCGCGTCTGGCGTGCGGCTGGTGAGCCGAAGCTCAGCCGATCCTCCTCGATGCGCGCACCGGACCACGCGCGCAGCAGGTGACTGAGCAGTTCCAGGTCATTCGCCAGATGCACCGGATCGCGCCTCAGGCCGCTGCGCAGGCTGTCCTTCAGCCAGTCGCTGAAGCCGGGACGCTCCAGGATCCAGGCGATGTTTCGTTCCGCCTGCCGGGCGGCGCCTGCGCTCAGGCGAAGCTCGTTCAGTCTCGCTTCTTCACTCATGGGGATTGCCTCGGCCTCGGTTGCCCGGCGCGCCGGCGGGTGAGGCTGCGGGCTCTATCGGGTCTGCCGGGGGACTCCAGGCCTGCCAGCGCCCGTGCCGGCGCCACTCGATGTGCGCATCGGCGAACCGGAAGAGATGGATCCACTCGTTTTCGACCAGGTGACGCACGGTGGCGTGCTGTGTCAGCACCGACTCGATCATGGCGCGCGGGGCGTCGATGAGCACGGACAGCCGCAGCGGCGCGTGCATCCACCGTTGGCCGTCGTGCACCGACTGACGCGAGAGACCGATGCGCAGGTCTCCGGTGTTGCCCTCGAATACGCCCAGGTTGCCGCAGACCACGTTGTGCAGCAGCTTGTTGCCGCTGCCGAAGTGCTCCGGATCGGTCGTGGAGGCGAAGTACTGCAGGTTGATCCAGTGGGTCACGATCATCGGCGCCGTCAGGATGCCTTCGAGCACCCTGCCGTCGCGGTCGTCTGCCCAGGTGTAGTCCTGCAGGAAACAGCGACCCGCGAGATCGACGCCGCGGGTGCGTGCTCGCGGGGCCACGATGAAGGCCGCATTGTTCGCCAGGCCCCACTCCGGGCGGGTCTCGGCCCAGTCCCGGGCGCGTCGGCGCATCGCCGCGAGCAGCGCCGCCGCAGAGGCGGCGAGGGGCGCGAGCCCGAGCTGCGGCGCGCGGTCGGCGCGGGTGCGTCGGCCGGCCTCGATCAGGCTGCGCTCCAGGCGGCGCAGATCCTCGGCATGGCTCGGGGGAATCCGCGCGAGATCAAACAGCTCGATCTCATCGGTGGTCGTGTTGTGCAGCGCACCGACGGCGACGGTGTCCTGCGGAATGACGATGCCGCGCTCCCGGAGCGCCTGGCGGACCGGCAGCTCATTGAGCAACCCGGCGAGGATCCGGGCGTTGATGTCCCCGGAGTGCCCGCCACAGGCGCCGCAGTCGAGCAGCGCCGCCTGCGGGTTGTTCTCGCTCTGGCTGCCGTGCCCGACGAGCACGAACAGTCGCGCGAAGCCGGCCGTGAGACTCATGGCCCGCAGGATCGAGGCGACCCGATCGGCCTTGTCGGTGACGCTCAGGGCGATGCAGGGCGCGAGTCGCTGGCGCAGCGTCCGGGATGCGTGCTGCGCCCGGCCGAGCGAGACGGGCGCCGGCGCGCCCGCGGCAAAGTGCCGCCGCAGCAGCGCCGCGGCGAATCCGAGACCGATGGTTTCGACCAGAGAGAAGCCGCCCGAGGGCGAGCGCAGAAACGGCCGGCGGGACGCCTGCCGGGACTCTTTTCGTGCCCGCCGCGCCGCGACGGCCGCGTCCTCCTCGGGCTCGCCCGTGGAGTCGGTCGCATCGAGGCTCGGCGCCAGCAGCACGGGCAACCGCGCGCCGCCCGCCGAGGTCCCCAGGGGTTGGTAGTGGATCGGCAGGCCGAAAAATCCCGCAAATCCCCGCGTCTCGATCCCCGGCTCGGCGCTCTCGAGCGCGCGGCGCAAGCGCTCGGAGCGTACGTCGATGCAGAACACCAGCTGGGCCGCCGGCCGGGCGTCCTGATGCGCGCCGGCTGCCGGCGAACGCGCGTCGAGCAGTTGTCTGAACAGGCGATCCTGATAGCTGATTTCCTGCGCGCGCTGCCAGGCGAGCTCACGGCGCTGCGCCGGGGTCTGCGCTGCCTCGAGCCCGCGGCGCCAGTGCTCGCGCCACTGCCGCCAGGGCGAGCCGGCGTCGCGCCGACCGTCATCGAGCAGCGCTTCCCAGCTGGTCCGTATGGCGAGCAACTCGCGCAGCGCGGGATCGCCGCGCCCGGCGAGCGAGGCCTCCCACCCCAGAAAGGCGCACCACGACGCCCAGCCGTTGATCCGCAGCAGACAGACCTGCAGCAGTGCCGCGTGTTCCGCCGGGGGAACGGCCAGCCGCTGCAGGGCCCATCCGAGGGCCTCGTCCGCGCTGTCCGGCAGGTCGCGGGCGCGGGCGCGGATCCCGGCAGCAGTCCTCAGCGGCTCGAGCGCGGGGTCGACGCGCAGCGTCGCACGCCATCCCGAAAACAGTCCGCCGCTGCGCCCCCGATGCCAGTCGGCCTGGCGCTCGTCGAAGTACGAGGCGCAGTACTGACTCACCTGTTGAGTGATCGTGTCGCCCCAGCGAGCGCCGGCAGAGGCTGGCCCATCGCGATCGAGGATGTCCGACAGCAGCGCAAGCGGCGACGGCCGGACCGTCTCGCGCTCGAGGGCGGCTACCGCAGCGTCGAGTCCGGCACAGTCGCCGTATTCGCCGAGCGCCCGCGCCAGCGCCGATGGCGTGATCTCGCCCGCGCGCCAGGCTGTGCCGTACTCCTCGGGGGCCAGTCCGAAGCGTGCGCCGAGCGCGCGGCGCATCCACGAGGCCACCTGCGCGAAGGGCTGATCGATCAGGCCCCAGTAGGGATTGACGGCCACCTGCCGGTCGAGCGGCCAGCTCGGCGCCACCGACCGGCAGGCGCGCTCCACCGCGTTGCCGAACACCACGGGTTTCCCGGTGCGTGTGTCGAGGGCGGCGCTCATGCCGCGAACCCGGCGCCGTCGGGCGCGTCCCCGGCCGGGCAGGCGGTCTGCCGCGACCGCGTGCGCACCGGCCAGAGCCGGACCATGAGCCGAGTGACGCGCTCATCGAGGTAGAAACCGGCGTACGTCCAGTCGTACCAGCGGCCTGCGTCGGCGGCCGGGGCGAGCCGGAACAGTGCGATCTGCGCGCCATAGAGCACCGGGAACACGGCGAGCGTCCACGCCGCGAGCAGCGGCGGGGTGCCCGGCGTCGGGATCCCGACCCACCGGGCAAGCAGCCCGTGCGCGCCGAGGTACAGTTGGGTCGCCGCGCCGACCGTGAGCACGCTGCGGATGACGCCTGTCCGGTCGCGCCCGGGCTGCCACAGGAGGGTGGCCAGGCCGAAGGCCAGCATCCAGGGGGCGATCCGGGGCAACCGGGGCAACGCGAGGTATCGGTGCCACAGCGCGGCCGAGCCCAGGACCCCGAGCAGCGCGACGGCGAGCGCGAGCACGGGCTCCAGGAGGAACGCTCGGAGCGCGGGCCGATCTGCGCCAGTGCGCGGACGGGCGGCCGGCTGCCCGCGAGCCGTGTTCCCGGAGGTGAGAAAGGCATGCGCCTTGTACAGCGCATGCGCCAGCAGGTGCAGCAGCGCGAGATCGTACAGCCCGAGGCCGCACTCGAGCACCATCAGCCCCATCTGCGAGCAGGTCGACCAGGCGAGCCGGACCTTGATGGTGATGCGGGTGAGCATGATCAGACCTGCGAGGACCGCCGAGACGCTGCCGACGAGCACGAGCAGCATCCGCGCGCCCGGGCAGGCGTCGATGAGCGGCGCGAAGCGAATGAGCACGAAGCCGCCGAGATTGACGACGCCGGCGTGCAGCAGCGCCGACACCGGGGTCGGCGCCTCCATCACCTGAATCAGCCACCCGTGCAGCGGCAGCTGCGCACACTTCAGCAGGACTGCGATCGCGATGAGCGTCGCGGCGGCGCTGGCGGCAAGCGGCAGGGACGGCGCGGCCGCCGCCCGCGCGGCGATCTGCGCCAGATCGAGCGTGCCCCAGTGGCTATACAGCAGGACGGCCGCGGCGGCGAGGCAGGCCTCGGCCATGCGGCTGACGAGGAACTTCTTGTGCGCGACGATCTGCGCCGCGGGACGGTCGCGATAGAACGTGAGCAGATGATGCAGTCCGGCGCTGCTCAGCGCCCAGGAGACGATCAGTACCGCGAAGTTCTGACTCGCCACGACGGCATCGACCGCGCCGAGAGTGACCAGGTAGGCGACGACGAACCGGCTCTGTCCGGGCTCTGCGCGCAGGTACCGGCGCGAGAAATCCCCGATGATCCAGCCGAGGAACGCGATCAGCAGGGTGAGGAGCGCGGCGGCCGCCGCCGGCCCGCGCCGCGCCGCGGAGAGCGCCACGGCGCAGCCGAGCAGCGCCGGCACAAGCGCCGCGCGCGTGGCCGCGGCGCACAGCCGCCACGGTTGCGTGGCGCAGGCGGCGGCGAGCAGCGAACCGGCCAGGTAGCACAGCGTGGGCAGCCAGGGAAGCCATGTGAGCGTGTCAGGCATCGAGCACCCGATAGGAGACGGCGGGGCGCAGTATCGCGGCGCGCCACGAGTACGTAAAATAGAAGTAATGAAACGTTTCGATCTGTTTTTGAGAACATGAAAAACCTCAATTTCAGGCACCTGCTCTACTTCTGGCAGGTCGCGAAACTCGGGCACCTGACCCGGGCCGCACGCGAGCTGCGCGTCTCGCAGTCGGCGCTGTCGGCGCAGATCAGGCAGCTCGAGCAGTATCTGGGTCGGCCGCTGTTCGAGCGCGAGGGCAGACGGCTGGCACTGACCGAGTTCGGCGCAACCGTGCTCGACTACGCCGACGACATATTCGGGCTCGGACAGGAGCTGATGGCGACGGTGCGCGGCGGCACGGGACAGCCGCTGCGGCAGCTGCGCGTCGGCGCGGTCGCGACGCTGTCGCGAAACTTTCTGGAGAATCTCCTGCGGCCGCTGTTCGGCAAGCCCGGGCTGCGCTTGAGCCTGGAGTCGGGCAGCCTCGC
>JAJYTX010000031.1 GCA_021792815.1 Pseudomonadota bacterium | reverse complement strand
CCACCTCGAAGTCCTCGCCCTCGGGCAGCAGATAACCGAGGCTGCGCAGGAAGTCCGTGTAGACCGCCGGATCCAGCCGCTGCCCACGCCGCTGCAGGTGCCAGGCGTCGATCGCCTGCTGCAGCCGATCGCGCTCGGCGAGCAGCGCCTGGTTGCGCGGCGCGAGGTCAGTCAGAATCGCTTCCAGTCCCGCCCAGAACCGCGCCGCGTCGATGCCGCTGCCCGGCAGCGCCTCCTCGTTGATGAACTCATACAGCGCCCGGGCCACCCGGAGCCCGCCGGAAACGATTTCGCCTGTCACCTGATCCGACCTCGTCCTGCCGATTACCGTTGCCGAGGGCCCGATGCCCGCAGCGGCCGCGTGCGCGGGCCGGGCGGCACCATAGCCCACGCCGTGGAGCCACGCAACCCGAAACGCAACGTATTCCACGATGTGGAAAGCGCGGCTCGCGCCGGCCGCGAAACGCGGCGTTTCCTCGGCGGCCGCCGGGCCATTTTTCGCTCCGGCGGCTGGCCATGACGCCCGGACGCCGCTAGAGTCGCCGCAGACCCAACAACCCGGAGCGATCATGGCGGCAGCAAACACCACCCCGGCCGGCCGCATCCCGGCCGGAGGCGCCGCGAGGCGCGGCCGGGTGCAGGCGCTCACCCGGGCGCTCGCGATCCTCAACGCACTCGCCGAGCGCGCCGACGGCACCTCGCTCACCGAGATCGCGCACCAGGTGGCCCTGCCCGCCTCGACCACTCACCGGCTGCTGAGCACGCTCGAGCACGAGCAGTTCGTGCGCTTCGACGCCGAGCGGGCCCGGTGGTCGGTCGGCGTGCAGACCTTCATCGTCGGCAACGCCTTCCTGCACGACCGGCAACTGGTGCAGACGGCGCGGCCGCATCTTCGGCAGCTGATGCAGGACAGTGGCGAGACATCCAACCTGGCGGTACTCGATGAGGGCGGGGCGCTGTGTCTGTTCCAGGTGGAATGCGGCCAGATGATGCGCGCCATGACCCGGCTCGGCTCGCGCCTGCCGCTGCACTGCTCGGCGGTCGGCAAGGCGCTGCTGCAGAGCATGCCGGAGCGACAGCGCGCCGGGATCCTGCAGCGCCACGGCCTGCCGCGCCTGACCGCCCGCACGATCACGCGCCCGGCCGACCTCAACGCCGACCTCAGCCGCAGCGGGCGACTCGGTTACACCGTCGATGACGAGGAGCATGTGGTCGGCATGCGCTGCGTCGCGGCCACCGTGTGCGACGAGCGCGGGGATGCGGTCGCCGCGATCTCGGTGTCCGGGCCGGCCGCGCGCATCTCGCGCGAGCGCATCGCAGCACTCGGCGCCCTCGTGAGACGCACCGCCGAGATCATCACCCGGGAATTCGGCGGCCGGCCGGCCGGGCCCGGCGCCGCAAAAGCCGGCCGGAAGGTCTGATGCGCCCGGCTCACCCGGCGGACGGCACAATGCCAACCCCGCTCAGGAGGTCAGCACGATCTCCACGCGCTTGTTGCGCTTGCCTTCGCTGCGGATCCGGGTCACGCGAATGCCGCCGATCTCCGCGATGTTGTGCACGTGCGTCCCGCCACAGGGCTGCAGATCGATGCCCGGTATCCTCACCAGGCGCACACGGCCGGCGCCGCGCGGCGGCTGCACGCTCATGGTCTTGACGAGCTGCGGCTGCGCGTCGAGCTCCTCGTCGCTGATCCACACGGTTTCGGTGACGGCACCCGAGGCGATGAGCTCGTTGGTCTGGCTGGTGATACGCCCGGCATCGAGCCGGCTGAGCTCGATGTCGAAGTCCAGGCGCGCCTTGTCGGCCGCGATGTTGCCGCCGGTCACCGGGGCGACGACCACGCAGGAAAGCAGGTGCAGCGCCGTGTGCAGGCGCATCAGGCGGTAGCGGCGGGGCCAGTCGAGCTCGAGCGTGAGCGGCTCCCCGGGCTCGAGCCGGGCACCGCCCGGGGCGGGGATGTGCAGCACGCGCTCGGGCGGCTGCCCCTTGCGGGTATCGGCGATGGCGAGCCGCTCGCCGCTTTCGCGCACGAACACGCCGCTGTCGCCCGCCTGGCCGCCTCCTAGCGGATAGAAAATCGTGCGATCGAGCTCGATGCCGTCCGCGTGCAGCGCGACCACCCGCGCCGTGGCGGTGCGCAGATACGCATCGTCCCGGAACAGCAGCTCGGTGCTCATCCGGGCCGCCCGCCGCGCGCGCGCCCCGCCCGGGCGAGCGGCATCCGCAGATCTGAACCCACCGGCTCCATGACGCGCGGCAGTCTATCACAGGGCTTCGCGGCTGGTCACACCGCGCGCGCGCCGGCCGGCGCTCTTCCGCACCGCGCTGATATTTTGATAGACTTGGAACCGTCAAATTCATCGGTGCCCGCCGGGCCCGCCGTGATCGGCGCGGCCACGCGGCAGGAGACGCGCAGTGTCTTTTTTCGAACGCTACCTGACCTTCTGGGTCGCACTGTGCATCGTCGCCGGCATCGGCCTCGGCAGACTCCTGCCCGGGGTGTTTCAGCTGATCGCCGCGGCGCAGCTCGCCCAGGTGAATCTGCCGGTGGCCGGGCTGATCTGGCTGATGATCGTGCCGATGCTCCTCAGGATCGACTTCGGCGAGCTGCACCGGGTCAAGGAGCACTGGCGCGGCATCGGCGTCACGCTGTTCGTGAACTGGGCGGTCAAGCCGTTCTCCATGGCGCTGCTCGGCTGGCTGTTCATCGGCCACCTGTTCCGTCCGCTGCTGCCGGCGGCGCAGATCGACTCCTATGTCGCCGGCCTGGTGATTCTCTCGGCCGCGCCCTGCACGGCCATGGTGTTCGTCTGGAGTCAGCTCTCGGGCGGCGAGCCGCATTTCACGCTGTCGCAGGTCGCGCTCAACGATGTGCTGATGATCTTCGCCTTCGCGCCCATCGTCGCTCTGCTTCTCGGCCTGGCGGCGATCAGCGTGCCGTGGCACACCCTGCTGCTGTCGGTCGGGCTGTACATCGTGATCCCGGTGCTCATCGCGCAGTCGCTGCGGCGCCATCGGCTCGCCCGAGGCGGCGAGCCGGCGCTGCGGCGCCTGCTGGCGCGGCTGCAGCCGCTGACGCTTGCGGCCCTGCTGGCGACGCTGGTGGTGCTGTTCGCCTTCCAGGGCAGGCAGATCGTGTCGCAGCCGCTGGTGATCGCGCTGCTCGCGGTACCCATTCTCATCCAGGTGTACTTCAACGCCGGCCTCGGCTATCTGCTGAACCGCGCCCTGGGTGAGGCGCACTGCGTCGCCGCGCCCTCGGCGCTCATCGGCGCCAGCAACTTCTTCGAACTCGCGGTCGCCACGGCGATCAGCGTGTTCGGCATCGGCTCCGGGGCGGCGCTTGCGACCGTGGTCGGGGTGCTCGTCGAGGTGCCGGTGATGCTGTCGGTCGTGAAGCTCGTCGAGCGCACGCGCGGATGGTACGAGCGCGGCGGGGCGCTGCCCTGCGCGGCGCCGGACGCAGGCCGCCCGCCGGATCGGGCCGATGGGCGGGGGCGCGCATGAGCCGGCGGATCCTCTTTCTCTGTGTCGCCAACTCCGCCCGCAGCCAGATGGCCGAGGGCCTGGCGCGCGCGCTGCTCGGCGGGCGCGCGCAGGTGCAGAGCGCCGGATCGCGGCCCTCGAGCGTCAATCCGTACGCCATCGAGGTGATGCGGGAGCTCGGCATCGATCTCTCGGGACAGCGCTCGAAGTCGATCGATGAGATCGACGTGGCGGCGCTCGATCTGATCGTCACGCTCTGCGCGGAGGAAATCTGCCCGGTGCCGCCCCCCGGGGCGCGCCGGCTGCACTGGCCCATCCCCGACCCTGCGTCCGACCCCGGCCTGTCGCCCGAGGCGCTGCGAGAGCGATTCCGCAGCGCCCGGGACGCGATCCGCGCGCGCCTCGCCGTCCTCCCCGCACTGCTCGATCTGCCGCCCGATGCGTCTCCAGCCGATGGCCACGGCAGGGCAAACCCGTGCCCGGACAGGCCGCCTGACGCCTGACCCGCCGCACAGCGAGCCCCTGACGCCCGCGGTGGGCCCTCGCAACTGTACGTATGTTCCACCGCCGGGTCCTCAGGCACGATGCCTCCATGACATCCGCAGAGGGTCGTCCCCTCGAGGCTCGCGCAGACGGGCGCCGAGCGATCACGCCGTTGCGCTGCGCCGTGCGACTGCAGCCCCCGCACCCTGCTGTGCCCCGCAACCGCGCGAGAGCACGCTGCCGCGCAACGCTGCTGCTGACACCGGTGCTGCTGCTCTCGGGGTGTGCCGTCGGGCCGCGCTTTGCCCGCCCGCACCCGCCGGCCGCGGCCGTCTACCTGCAGCCGCGCCCCCAGGCGCTCGCGCCCGGGCACGGCGAGCCGTCCCAGCGGCTCGTGCCCGCCGAATCGGTTCCGGCCCAGTGGTGGCAGCTCTTTCATGACGCGGCGCTCGACGGCGTGCTGCGCCAGGCGCTCGCCGCCAACCCGACGCTCGCGGCCGCCCGCGCCCGGTTGGCTCAGGCCGAGCAGCTGGTGCAGGCGGCGCGCGGCGCGTACGCCCCGCAGCTGGATTTCGCCGCGAGCGCCGCTCGCCAGAAGGGCCCGGCGTTTGCCCTGGGGTTGCTCAGCCGCCTGCCCGGCAAGGGCACGCTGCCGACGTTCGATCTGTACTCTCTCGGCCCGACGGTCAGTTACGCGCCCGATGTGTTCGGACTGACCCGGCGCCGCGTGGAGGCGAGCCGGGCCGCCGCGGCGCTGCAGCGCGATGAGTTGGCCGCTGCGAACCTGGCGATCACCGGCAATGTGGTGGAGACCGCCCTGACACTCGCGAGTCTGCATCGGCAGATCCAGGCCGTCGGCCGCATCATCGCCGATGACGCGCACAACCTGGCACTCGTGCGCCGCGCGTACCAGGTCGGCCGCGCCCCGCGCACCGACGTGCTCTCGGCCCAGACGCGACTGGCGCTCGACCGGGCGCTGTTGCCGCCCTTGCGACAGCGCCAGGCGCTGGCCGAAGACGCACTCACCGTCCTCGTCGGCCGGGTCCCCGGACAGTGGACGCCGCCGCCGTTCCGACTGGCGGACTTCCAGCTGCCACGCAGACTGCCCCTGACGCTGCCCTCGGCACTGGCGCGCCAGCGGCCGGACATCCTCGCCGCCGAGCAGCAGGTGCATGTGCGCAGTGCCGAGGTGGGCGTCGCCACGGCGCGGTTGTATCCGAACATCGTGCTGTCGGCTTCGATCGCCACCGCGGCGCTGCGCCCGGATGCGCTGTTCGGCGCCTCGAGCGGCATGTGGGCGCTGCTCGGGGAACTCACGGCGCCGGTCTTTCACGGCGGCACGCTGAGGGCCGAACGACGTGCTTCGCTCGACGCCCTCCAGGCATCCCTGGCACTGTATCGCCAGACGGTGCTGGCCGCCTTCGGCCAGGTGACAGACACACTGCGCGCGTTGGGCAACGATGCGCAGCTTGCCGCGGAGGAACATCAGGCATTGACGCTGGCGCGGACGTCGCTCGCGCTGCAGCGTGTGAGTTACCAGGCCGGACGAAGCAACGTGCTCGAATTACTCGCTGCCGAGCGCCGCTATGAGCAGGCACGGCTCGGTGATGCGCGGGCGGGCGCGCAGCGCTATGCCGACAGCGCGCAATTGCTCGTCGCGCTCGGCGGCGGCTGGTGGGCCCCTGCGGGAGGCTGCACCGGCCCGTGCACCGCGCGCGCCACACACCCGGCGCAACCCCGAGGAGCGCGCACGGAATGACCCCACGCCGACGTCTCGTCGCGGCCGCCGCAGCAGTGGGCCTCGCCCTCGCGGCCAGCCTCCTGTACTGGTGGATCCACCCCGCCAGCCCCTCACGGCAACTGACGCTCTACGGCAATGTCGACATCTGGGAAGTCGCCCCCGCGTTCAACGATGCGGGCCGTGTCACGCAGATGAACGTCGTGGAGGGCGCCCGGGTCCGCAAGGGCGAGCTGATCGCCCGCATCGATGACACCCGCTACCTCGCCCGCCTGGCCGAAGCGCAGCACAACGCGGCGCACCTGAAGGCCGTCCTGGCGCGGTTGCTGCACGGCTCACGGCCACAGGAAATCGCGCAGGCCCAGGCGAACATGGACAGCCTGCGCGCGCTCTACCGCAATGCCCGGATCAACGACGCGCGCACCCTGGCGCTGCTCCCGCAGGGCATCGCCTCGAGGCAGGATCGGGACGATGCCCGCGCGGCGCTGCGGGCCGCGCGCGGCCGCTATGACGCCGCGCGGCAGGCGTACCGGCTCGCCGTGCTGGGGCCGCGCCACGAGGACATCCTCGCGGCGCGCAGTGCCTACCGCGCCGCGATGGCCCAGGCCGCATTGGCCGCACGCGAGCTCGCCGACACCCGCCTCTACGCACCCGCCACCGGCGTGATCGAGGACCGCATTCTCGAGCCCGGTGACATGGCATCTCCGAGCACACCGGTCTACACCCTCGCGCTCACCTCGCCGCTGTGGGTGCGCGCTTACGTGCCGGAGCCGGATCTCGGCCGGATCGCGCTCGGCATGCCCGCGGTGATCAGCACCGACAGCTTTCCCGGCCACCGCTACCGTGGTTGGGTCGGATATCTCTCGCCCACCGCGCAATTCACGCCGAAGACCGTAGAGACCGCGCAGCTGCGCACGCAGCTGGTCTATCAGGTGCGCATCTACGCGTGCGATTCACGCGGGGAGCTGCGCCTAGGGATGCCGGCCACGGTGACCATCGACCTGGGCCATCGGGCCGGCGCCGCGGCGGGCGCAACGGATCCTGCCGCACCCTCCTGCGGAGGTCAGGGTGCCCGCGGCCAGTGACTCATCGCCGGCGCTATCGGTCGAGAACGTCTCCCATGTCTTCCGGAGCCGTGCGCGAACCGACACGGCGCTGGCAGAGGTCACCGCCCACGTTGAAACGGGAACCGTGACCGGACTCATCGGCCCGGATGGGGCGGGCAAGACGACGCTGTTACGCCTGGTGGCCGGACTGCTGCGCCTGCAGAGCGGGCGCATCCAGGTCCTCGGACAGGACGTCGCCCGGGATCCTGACGCGGCGCGCCTGCACATCGGCTACATGCCGCAGCGCTTCGGACTGTACGAGGATCTCACCGTGCGGGAGAACCTCGAGTTATACGCGAAGGTGCAGAATGTGTCCCCGGCCGAGCGGGACGCGCGCGGCGGGGAACTGATGCACATGACCGGGCTCGCGCCGTTCCTGGAGCGGCTGGCCGGGCAGCTCTCCGGCGGCATGAAACAGAAGCTCGGGCTCGCCTGCACGCTGGTGCGCATCCCGCAGCTGCTGCTGCTCGATGAGCCGACCGTCGGCGTCGATCCGGTCTCGCGGCGCGAGCTGTGGGCGATCATCGATCACCTGGTGCGCACCGAGCGGCTCACGGCCCTGGTGAGCACGTCGTACCTGGACGAGGCCGAGCGCTGCCGGAGCGTGCTGTTGCTGCACGAAGGGCGGCTGGTCGCCGCCAGCGATCCGGCCCGCTTCGCGGCGAGAACCCTCGGACGCAGCTTCCAGGTCACGGCCGCCGGCCTGAGCCGGCGCCAGCTGCAGGCGCGGCTCGCTCAGACGCCGGGCGTGATCGACGCCACCGTCCAGGGTGCGTTCGTGCGTATCGTCACCGCGGCGGCCGGGCCGCCGCCCGCCTCGCTGCCCCCCGAGGGACAGGCCCTGAGCATCGTGGCGGTTCCGCCGCGCTTCGAGGACAGCTTCGTCGCGATGCTCAAGAGCACCGCGGCAGCCGCCGTGACACCGGCGCAGTCGATCGCCGCGGCAAGACCGGCCGGCGCGCACGGCAAGGCGGCCGGCGAGGAGCCGGTGATCCTCGCCGAGCGTCTGACACGGCGCTTCGGAGACTTCCTCGCCGTCGACGCCGTCTCCTTCGCCGTGCGTCGCGGCGAGATCTTCGGACTGCTCGGGGCCAACGGCGCCGGCAAATCGACCACCTTCCGGATGCTGTGCGGACTGCTGCCGGCCTCGGGCGGCACGCTGCGCGTCGCCGGTTACGATCTGCGCCACGCGGCGGCCTCCGCGCGCGGACGCATCGGCTACATGGCGCAGAAGTTCTCGCTGTATGCGGACCTGTCGGTGCTCGAGAACCTGCGCTTCTTCGCGAGCGCCTACCGGCTGCGCGATCCGCAGCGCCGCGCCCGCATCGCCTGGGCGCTCGAGGAGTTCGCGCTCGGCCCGCACGCCGATGCCGTGAGCCGCGAGCTGCCGCTCGGATTCAAGCAGCGCCTGGCGCTCGCCTGCGCCCTGATGCACCAGCCGCAGATCCTGTTTCTCGACGAGCCGACATCGGGCGTCGATCCGCTCGCCCGCCGCGAGTTCTGGCGGCGGATCAACGCGCTCGCCGAGTCCGGGGTCACCGTGCTGGTCACCACCCATTTCATGGAGGAAGCCGAATACTGCGACCGGCTCGCCGTGCTCGCCCAGGGCCGGGTGCTCGCCGCCGGCGATCCGGACAGCCTCAAGGCGCGCGCGCGCAGCGCGGCTCATCCCGAGCCGACCATGGAAGACGCCTTCATCGCGTTGCTCGAGGCGGCCGCGCGGCCGCAGGCCGCGTGAGCGAGTCGCTCGAACGCCTCGCCGGGCTGCTGCGCAAGGAAGCGCTGCAGATCATCCGCGATCCCTCGGCGCTCGCGATCGCCTTTGTGCTGCCCGCCATGCTGCTCATCATCTTCGGTTACGGCGTCACACTCGACCCGCACCGCGTTCCCCTCGCGGTGGTCATCGAGCAGCCGGACACGCTCACCGAGAGCTTCGTAGCGCAGCTGCGCGGCACGCCGTACTTCAACACGGAGTCCTTTCACACCATCCAGAGCGCCGACCGCGCGTTCGATGCCGACCGGGTGAGCGGGATCATCTGGTTCCGCTCGAACTTCAGCCGCGAGCTCACCGCCGCCGGCGACGCACCGATCGGCGTCATCGTCAACGGTGTCGATGCGAACACCGCGCGGCTGATCGAGGGTTACCTGCGCCAGAGCTGGGCCAACTGGCTGACGATGCGCGCCCGTGAGCAGGGGGTGCGCCGGGGACTGCCCGTCGAGGTCGAGCCGCGGGTCCGGTTCAACCCGGCGGTGCGCAGCCGCGACTACCTGGTGCCGGGGCTCATCGCCATCGTCATGACGCTCACCGGGGCGCTGCTCACCGCGCTGGTGATTGCGCGCGAGTGGGAGCGCGGCACGCTCGAGGCGCTGATGGTCACCCGGGCCAGCCTGCGCGAAATCCTGCTCGCGAAGCTGGTGCCGTACTTCCTGCTCGGGATGGGCGGCATGCTCGCGACACTGGTTCTGGCGGTGGCACTGTTCGGGGTGCCCTTCCACGGCTCGCTGCTGGTGCTGACGGCGGTGTCGGCGCTGTTCCTGCTGGCCGCGCTCGGCATGGGCCTGCTGATCTCGAGCGTCGCGCGCAATCAGTTCGTGGCCGGACAGATCGCGATCATCGTCACCTTTCTGCCGGCGTTCATCCTCTCGGGCTTCGTGTTCGATATCGGCAGCATGCCGTGGCCGATCCGGCTGCTGACGCACGTGGTCGCGGCGCGCTACTTCGTGGCCAGCCTGCAAAGCCTGTTTCTCGCCGGGGACATCTGGTCGGTGATCCTGCCGAACGCGCTGGCGCTCGCCGTCATGGCCGTCGTGTTTCTCGGCGCCGCGCGGCTGCGCGCGCGCAAGCGTCTGGACTGATGCGCATGGGCCGAGCCGTACTGGCGCTCATCGTCAAGGAGCTGCTGGCGGTCCTGAAGGACCCCAGGAGCCGGATGGTGCTGATCGTCCCGCCCCTCATCCAGCTGATCGTATTCGGCTACGCCGCAACCTTCGATCTGAACCGGGTGCCGATTGCCGTGTACAACCGGGATCACAGCCAGGCCTCGCGCGATCTGGTGGCCCGCTTTCTCGGTTCGCGGGTGTTCACGCAGGCCGCGGTGGTCGACAGCGCGCGCCAGATCACCCCGCTCATCGACTCGCGCCGGGTGGACCTGGTGCTGTCGATCGATCCGCGCTTCACGCGCGACCTGCTCACCGGTCAGCCGGCGCCCGTGCAGCTCATCGTCGACGGCCGTGATTCGAACACCGCGCTCATCGTCCTCGGCTATGCCAACTCGATCATCACGCAGTTCAGTCTGCAATGGCTGCAGAAGCACGGCGGCGCTGCCGCGCCGGCGCGGCTCGACATCCGTGCCCGCTACAACCCAACGCTGAGCTCGCAGTGGTTCATCGTACCCGGCATCATCGCCGTGCTGACCCAGGTGGTGACGCTGCTGGTCGTGGGTCTGTCGGTCGCACGCGAGCGTGAAGCCGGGACGTTCGACCAGCTGCTCGTCACCCCCTTCACCCAGGGCGAGATTCTGCTCGGCAAGGGTCTGCCGGGGCTGCTGATCGGCGGCGTCGAGGCCTCGGTCATCATTCTCGCGGCGGTGTTCTGGTTCGACGTGCCGCTGCGCGGCAGCCTGTTCGCGCTGTACCTCGGCCTGTTCCTGTTCGTGGCCGCGGTGATCGGCATCGGCCTGATGATCTCCTCGATCGCGGTGACCCAGCAGCAGGCCCTGCTCGGGGCGTTCCTGTTCATGGTGCCCTCGATCGTGCTGTCGGGATTCGCCACCCCGATCGCCAACATGCCGCCGCTGATCCAGGCGCTGACCTGGCTCAATCCGATGCGCCACATCCTGATCATCGTCCGCGGCGCCTTTCTCGAGGGCTCGGGCCCCGGTGCGTTCATGCCGGAATACGCCGCGCTCGCCGCCACCGCCGCGGTCAGCCTGGCCGCCGCCGGGTGGCTGTTCCGCAGACGTGTGTATTAGGGTTTGAATCCACCGTCCGCGGCCGACGCAATCGCTGCGGGCCTGCCACGGTGCAACGCCTGCGCGCCGCCCGGAATGCCCGGCGTGAGCCGGATCAGGCCGCGCGGGTCCCGGTTCTCAAGGCAGCCTTGACGCCACTCAACAGTTTCTGCGCGCCGAGCACGTCGTCGCGCTGGATCTGCGCACGCGCCTGACCGAGCCGGCGCTCGATCGCGGCGGCCTGCACGGGACTGATCAGGTGGCGATCGAGGTCGGTGACCGTCCGCGTGCGCAAGCCGCGCAGTTCGCTGTCGATGCGTGAGCGGGCACTGAGCTCGAAATGGAATGCGAATGCCACCGCGACCACGGCGAGCACCGCCGCGACGACCGCCAGAATCCCGGTTTTCATGGCGATCAGTGTACCGGATGGCGCCGCGGGCGCGCCAGCTGCGCTCGTGTTCCGGGCGTGCGCGGCAGCACCCCCGCTGCGTCCCGCAGGCGCTGCGCAGTCGTGCCGCGGCGGCGCCTAGGGCGCCGGCGGGCGCGCCGGCGGCGCCATGAACTGCGCGGAGACCGGATCGCGCACGCACTCCCTGAGGATCGTCTCGATCTCCGTCCGGGCCGCCTCATCGAGGTGCCAGCCCTCGATCTCGCCGATCGGCGCGAGTTGCTCGGGGCGCCGTGCGCCCCACAAGGCGACGGTCGGGCCCTGGTCGAGCACCCAGCGCAGCGCGAGGGCGAGCACCGATCGGCCGAAGCGCTCGCGGGCGAGCGCGTCCAGCCGCTCGACCGCGGCCAGATACTGCCGGAACCGCTCGCCCTGGAACTTCGGGTCGATGTTGCGCAGGTCATCCCCCGCGAACGCTCTGTGCACCGACATCGTGCCGCTGAGCAGTCCGCGGCACAGCGCCCCGTAGCTGAGCACCGTCAGACCGGTTCGCGCCGCATACGGCAGCACGTCCGCCTCGATCTGGCGCTCGAACAGATTGTAGGGCGACTGCACCGCATCGAGCTGCGCGAGCGCACGGAAGGCCTCCATCTGCTCGGGCGCATAGTTGCTGACACCGATCGCCCGGATCTTGCCCGCGCGACGCAGCGCCTCGAGCGCGCCGGCGGTTTCGGCCACCGGTGTGGCCGGGTCCGGCCAGTGCACCTGATACAGATCGATGACATCGGTGCGCAGGCGCCGCAGCGAGTCCTCGACCTCCTGCCGGATCCGCGCCGGACGCGCATCGCGGAACGGCCGGCCGTCCCGCCAGGCGAGACCGAGCTTGCTCGCGATGCTCACCCGCCGGCGCAATCCGCCCTCGGCGAGCGCCTTGCCGATGATCTCCTCGGAGCGCCCGAAGCCGTACACCGGGGCGGTATCGATCAGCGTCACGCCGCGCTCGACCGCCGCGCGGATGGCGGCGATCGATTCCGCCTCGTCGGTGCCGCCCCACAGCGTGCCGCCGATCGCCCAGGTGCCGAGGCCGATACGCGACGTCTCGATTCCCGAGCAGCCGATCCACATCTGTTCCATACGCTACCTCTTTACTGTCCGTGAGACCGGCCTGCCGGTGAGATCCGTGCCTCGACGAGCGCGCCGGCACCGCGCTCAATGACGCGGCACCACAGTGACCGAGTCCCAGAACGCGCAGTGATGCTGCGCGGCGATGACCGAGGCCGGAACGAGCACACTGTCGCCCGCCGCGTTGAGCGACATCACCATCGGATGCTTCAGCGTGAAGCGGGGCCAGAATGGGGAGCCAGGCCCCGTCGGGTTGCCACGGCGGGCGAAACCGGTCCACTCCGCCCGCACCTGGGCGGTGAGCGCGAGGTGATCGGCGTCCTGTCCCGCCTCGCTCCGGGCGCCCCCGGGGCCGGGATCGGCGCTGCCTCCGGTGCCGTGATAGGCCCCCCACGGCAGCGTGCCGCCGAGGTAGGTCGCCGGAGCGCCGGCATCATCGACCTCGTAGGCGTACACGGGAATATAACGGGCCAGGTTGCGATCGGCGACGAGCGCCGGGCAGACCGAGTCCGCGTCGGCCACCAGGGTGCGATAGGCGATGAACGCCGAGGGCGTCGGGAAGCGATCCAGCGGATAGCGCCGCATCACCCGCGCGGCGAGCGGGCCGTACTTCTGCCGCACGAGCCTGCGGTACTGCCGCGGCGTGGTCGCGATGACCGACGGGGCGCCCACGCCGCCGTTGATCTCATCGCGGTCGACGCCGACGATCAGCCGGACGGGGTTGAGCTGACCGGTGGCGAACGCCTTCGCCGGCGACATCGGCAGGGTCGTGCCGTTGAGCGTCGGGGCGATCGTGCCGCGGGTGCCCGGCGCGAGCAGTTGCGAGCCCTCCTCGACCAGGGTCGCCGCGGGCACGCGGCGCAGGCAGGCGGCGACCTTACGGGACGCTCCGCAGCCGACCTTTGCCGCGAGCAGCGCGCCCAGGCGTTGGGCCTCGGCCTCGCTGAGCAGTTGCGACTTGCAGTCGGCGGCCTGCCAGACCGGGTTGGGGCCGACGCCGGAGTTGTAAAACCCACTGCGGGCGATGCCTCGCTCGAACAACCCCCTGGCGGTCGGGGAGACGGCCTGCTCGCACACGCTCGCGCCGCCCGCGGAGGTGCCATCGAGGGTGACGTTGTGCGGATTTCCGCCGAACCGCGCGATGTTGCGCTGCACCCAGCGCAGCGCCGCCTGCTGATCCTGCAGTCCGT
>JAJYTX010000030.1 GCA_021792815.1 Pseudomonadota bacterium | reverse complement strand
CCGAGCCGAGCACCGCCAACGCACCCGCCACCACTGACGTCTCGGTAACGTGCGCCGGACCGGCCGCGGCCACCAGCACTATCCCCACGAAGCCGCTCAATACGATGGTGAGCAGATAGAACGGCACTCCAAACGCCACGTGCGCATGAAAGCGCTGGTCCGTCACCCGGCCGAAGCGGGCGAATTCCATCGTGACCATCGTGAGGACCAGCAGCCCGAAATAGGCGACGAAGCTGCGCCATATCCCGGCGCCGTCGGCCGCGGGCCGCCGCCCCTGCCCAGGCGGGCCGACGCCGGCCAGCGAGTGGATCAAATGTGGCGTGTGCGCCAGAATCAAAGCCACCGCCAGCAGCAGACCGCCGAGATAGAACGGCAGCAGCAGTCCGTTGAGCTTGTCCAGAAACCTCTGCACGCCACCGACCGCCAGGGGAGCGCTGTAGAGCACGACGATGAGCGCGGCCTCGGGGTACGAAAGCGCGGGAATCACCTTGGCCGCCGCCACCGCAAGCACCGAGCCTTCGAAGACCGCGTAGTAGACGCCGGCGAGCGACAGGATGAGGGCGGGCACCGCACTTCCGGCGCGTCCCAACATCACGCGCGACAGGACCGAACTTGACGAGCCGGTGCGCACGGCGTGACCGGCCAGCACCCCGCCGATGACGCCGAACAGGATGGACGCGGCACACATGCCGATCAGGGCATCGACCGTTCCGTAGAGCAGCGCGACATCCGCCCCGAGAAACACAAAGACCATGCCGCTGGCACAGCCCCACCACGCCATGGTCAGGCGGAACCGGGACATTCTCCGCGCGGCATCCAGCGCCATGCCGGCTCTCTCGTCCTGATATGCGTGGCGTGCGGATCCGGACACCCGCTCTGCCGCCCGACCACCGCCCGACATGACTTCAGGCATGCCTTCGCAAGTCGTCAGTTGGTCGGAACATTCCGCCACGCTCCCGCCTGCTCACTCTCGTAGATGGCGAGCAGCGCCTGCAGCGCCCGAATACCGTCTTCCGCGCCCGACGCCGGCTCCTCGCTGCGCTCGATGCCTGCGCAGAACTGCCGCAGCTGCGCGCCAAAATGCCAGGGTGTGGTCGCGTCCGGCAGGCGAAGCGATTCCAATTGTCCGGAGCGATTGATGAGCAGCCGGTTCGCGTAATGAAATATTCTGAGCGCCCCGGTGCTGCCGAATACCCGGATCTGTCCCGGATGCGCATCCCAGGCGCCGCTGGCGCCGATCCAGCCGCGCTCATCGACCCAGGTGCGTGCGTCGCTGAAAATCCCTTCGGTTGGAAGGTCCAGCCAGCGGCTGCTCTGATCGTAGATGAGCACTGCCTGAGTCCCGCTCGCCAAAGCGAGCCATGCCAGCTCCGGCCGGGCTGACGCACCGGACCGGTCGCCGCGGCCGAACACGGCACTGATCGGCGAGCCGCACAGCCAGGGAAACACATCGAGCATGTGGATGCCGTGATCCACCAGGCCGTAACCTCCTCCCCCCGGGCCTCCCTGCGGATAATGCGCCATCGACATCGGCCGATACGCCGCTGCGCCATCGCCACCGACCACCTGCTCGAGGATCAGGCGGACCTCCCCGATCTCTCCGGCGCCGATCCGGCGCCGCGCCTCGATGAGCGACGGCAGGAAACGATACGACGATCCGTAGAAGAAGCTCACCCTCGCCGCGCGGCAGGCCGCGGCCATCGCCCGGGCGTCCTCCAGCGTGATCGCCATCGGCTTTTCACACAGCACATGCACTCCGGCGGCGGCGCACTGCTCGGTAATCATCCGATGGGTCGCCACGGGCGTGAGCACGCAGGCCACATCGGGTCGCGAGCGTTGCAGAAGCTCCGCGCAGCTTCCATAGCCTGGCACCCCGTAACGTCGCGCCAACTCCTCGCGCCGCTCGCCTCTCGGCTCCGCGAGCCCGATCAAGCGCACGCAGTCGAGGCGCGCATAGGCTTGAAGATGCGACTCCGCGACCGTACCGCCGCCGATCACCGCTAGCGTATACGTCTTCACGGCCGCCGAACCACCTCAAAAGTGGTAACTGACCGTGGCGCTGATCCAGCGCGGCGTACCATAGGCGACCTGTTCCTCGCCGAACAGCACGGCGACGTCGAAGCCGACCGTCTTGTATCGCTTGTCGCTGAGGTTGTTGCCCCGCACCGCCACGCTCCACTTTCCGTTGGCGCTCATCCACGAGGCGTTCAGATCGAACAGCGTGAAGTCAGGCTGCCGCGTCGCGGTGTAGTTGGTCAGCGAAAAGAAGTAGGTGCCAATGAACTTCGCATCTCCCTGCAGACTCAGCGCGCCGCCCAAAAACGGCCAGGTGTACCGAACCGTGGCCGTGGCCTGCCACGGGGAGGTAAACGGCGCGTGTTTGTCGTAGTAGTAGGGAAGACCCGACACCGTCGCAATATTCACCCGATACACCGTGTTATCGACACGATCGACCGCAAGCCGGGTGAACAGCCGCGAAGTCGGCTTCGCCTCGATCGACAGCTCTGCGCCGCGGGTGCGGGCCGGGTTGTTGCTCAGGATCGTGGTGAGCGGCGGCAGCAGCACGTACGACTGATAATCGCGATCGTGATAATAGAACGCGTCGGCGTTGACGATCAGCCGATCGTTCAGCCACTGGCTCTTCATCCCCAGGGTGTAATCGGTCAGATATTCCGGCTTGTATGGCAGGCTTGCGGGCGGCTGCACCGAGGGCGGAGTGGTGCTCAGAGGAAAGTTGAACCCACCGGCTTTCGCTCCACGGCTGTAACTTGCGTACAGCAGCAGCCCGCGTCGTGGTCGATATTCCAGCCGCGCCGTATCGCTGATCATCTGGTCATTGCGACTGAGAGAAACCGCCGGATAGAAAATGACTCCGCAGGGGGAAAAACTCGGACAGAGGTGCTGAGCATAATCGTAGTAGCGACGGTCGTCCGTGTAGCGCAACCCGAGCACCAGCGTCCACTTCCGCGCGAACGTCCAGTCGGCCTGGCTGAAGGCCGCATAGGACTTCGTCCACTGCGTCGCCGTACCCCTGAAGTAGTCCGCCGGCTCGATGATCTGAAAGTTCGGATCCATCTTTGCGTCCATGTACAGATAGATGAGTCCGCTCGTCAGACGCAGATTTCGATAATGGTAGAATGAATCCAGCTCCTCGGACCACTGGTCGAAATCCGCGTGATCATAGGTATCGAAAACCGAAACCGGCACCGCGGTGTCGTCCAACTGCATCAGGGAACTGTAATTCTTGTAGTCGCTGATCGAGGTAAAGCGCCAACGGTCCAGCCGGTAAGTCATGCGAACGTCGCCGCCCTGCATGTCGAAATAGTCGCCATGGCTCTGCGCATTGTGCGCATTGAGAGTCAGATCGGCGGGATTCGAGGTGTTCGTCGGCCACAGAAAACTGGTGGTCGCAGGCACGGAATCGATCTGCCGCAGCAATGGACCGCTGCCCGTATAGACTGCCCGCTCCGGCATGCTGAAATACGGCCCCCATGACGTCAGCCAGCGCGTGAAAAAGCCGGTTCCCAGCACGTCGAAGTGCGAGTTCGGCTTGATGTCGATCTTCGCCCTGACGCCCCAGTTGCTCTCGCCGCCGAGGTTGCCGCCGGTCGGCGCCAGATTTCTGATATAGGCCCCGTTGTGGTTGTAGAGCAGCGCCAGCCGGCCGGTGACCTTGTCGCTGCCGAGCGGCCCGGTCACCGCCGCCTGCACCGTGTTGGTGTCGTATGAGCCGTAGGTGTAATCCACGTAGCCGCCGAAGTGATCCGACGGATCGTTGGTCACGATATTGATCAGCCCGCCGATCGCGTTACGGCCGTACAACGTTCCCTGCGGACCCTTCAGCACCTCGACGTGATTGATGTCGAAGAGTCCGACCGCGGATATATTGTTGATACCGACATAGCCGCCGTCGATGTATACCGCGTTCGGGCCTTCCGAGATGTCATTGAAGTCCTGCTGGGCGACGCCTCGAATCGCGATGGACGCGTCCTGTCCGGCGAACGACCCGGACAGACCCAGTCCCGGTGTGTAGCGCGCCAAACCGGTGAGCTTGGTCACGCCGGCGGCCTTGAGAGTCGCTGCGGTGTAGGCCACCACCGGGATGGCGACGTTCTGGATGTCTTGATGTCGTTTCTGCGCGACGATGATGATTTGACTGAGCCGGGTCGATCCCTGAGCGCTCATCGGGCTTTGCGCCCCTGCGCCGGCATCTGCGGCTGCCGCCGAGCGCGCGGCCGCGGCGCTGGCGTGCGCTGCGATGCTCATGAGGAGCATCAGCGCGATGCTCAACCCGACTGTTCGGATCTTTGCGGCACCGGCATCAGTCCGACACCGCCACTTTTCGAATTTGCCGGTCATAGGCAGCACCCCCAGTACCCGGACCTTCTGCAGTCCGCTCTTAGTATCCGATCAAATATTGATATTTATAGCAGCTATTACTGTTTTGATCAAATTATAGTATTTCGATAATAAATAAGCTTCCGTGCCGCGGCGCAGCGCCGCGTTGCTGCCCGCTCAAAGGGCTTCAGCCCTGGCAAGGACGGCGCTGAGCAACACATCGGCGCCGGCGGCGAGATCGGCCGGCTCGGCGCTCTCCTGTTCGTTGTGGCTGATACCCTTGGCGCAGGGCACGAAGATCATCGCGGTGGGGGCAATCCCGCTGATGAAACCGGCATCATGAAATGCGCCACTCACCATTCTCATGCTGGAATGGCCCAGCCGGGCGGCGCATGCCTCCACGAGTCCCACCAGGGATTCATCGAAACGGATCGGCGGGCTTGCCATGATGGGCTGGATTTGCCCGATGACCCCGTGTCGCGCGCTGATGCTCTGCAGTTCCTCCTGCAGACGGGCCGCGACCCGGCTCAACGTGTCCGCTGCCGGGTGCCGCAGATCGATGGTAAAGGTGACCGATCCCGGAATCGTACTCATGGCATTCGGTGACACCTCCAGGGACCCGACGGTCATCCTGGTGATCGGATCAGCCTCGAGCGCCATCTGACGCAACCGCACGATCATCTCTGCGGCGCACACCAGCGCGTCCCGGCGGCTCGACAGCGGCACCGTGCCGGCGTGGCCGTCCTCGCCCGTCAGTTGCGCGCGAAATGCGCGGATACCCTGAATCTGCGTGACCACGCCGATCGTCTTCGCCTGCGCTTCGAGCACCGGGCCCTGCTCGATGTGCGCTTCCAGAAAGCACTCGAAGCGGCGCGCGCCCGGGGTTTCCTCGCCCGCCTGGCCGAGGCGAATCAGGTCGTCTCCGACCCGCGTGCCGTCCCGGGTGCGCGCATTCAGCACGGTTTCCGGCGCGACCCGACCGCAAAAGACCTGGGAACCTGCAAGCGGCGGTGCGAACCGCACGCCCTCCTCGTTGGTCCAGACGACCGCGAGGACACCGCGACGGGTGCGGACGTTCGCGTCGTTCAGGCAGCGCAGCACCTCGAGCGCCGCCATGACACCGTAGACACCATCGAATCGACCCCCGTGGGGCTGGGTGTCCAAATGGCTGCCGGTCGCGATCACCGGCAGATCGGCTTCGACCCCCTGACGCAGTGCATACAGGTTGCCCACCGCGTCGCAGCTCACCACGCAGTTCAGCTCCGCGCACCAGGCTGCGAATTGCCGCCGCGCGCATCCATCCTCCTCCGACAGAGCCAGCCGACAGCAGCCGCCTCCCGGCAGTGCGCCGATCTGCGCCATCCGCGTCAACGACTCCCAGAGGCGATCCCGATTGGTCCGCAGCGCAGGGGGGCTGGCACGGCTCATTCAGGCCGATTCCCCGGTGCGCAGCGCCCGCGTCTGCCGCTCGTCGACCGTCTCCGGCGTCAGCGCGACGCGGTAAGCGGCCAGCGCACTCTCAGGCGTGACGAGTTCATCGAGCACATCCTGCAGAACCGCCGCAGGATCACGCCGCGAAGCCGGACCGAAGCCGCCGCCCGTGCCGCCGATTACGGTAAGCCGGTCCCCCTTGGCAACCGGGACCGCACTCGTCATGGAGGGCAGATCAACCGTCTCGCCGCTCGCGCGCCTGAGTACCACGCGGCCGAGCAGGCCGGCCTCGCCTCCCTGAAATCCCCAGGCCTTGTGCGCATGGCCATCGCCTTCGATGGCGATGAAACCGGGTGCCAGCAGCTCTATCTCCTTGATGGAGTTCGCACCGCCCCGCCACTGGCCGGCGGCGCAGGCATCCGGGGCGCGCAGTTCATACCGGGTCACCCGCAGCGGAGCGTGCGCCTCTATGTCTTCAACCGGGTTGTTGCGCGTATTGGCATACAGCGTATCGACGCTGTCCATGCCGTCCTTGCCGAAGCGCCCGCCGTAGCTTCCCTCGAATATCTCCATGTGAACCCAGGGCTTCTCGGCACTCGTACCCGAGAACACCACCGCCTTCACCCCGGCAATGCCCGCGCACACCTGTTCCGGAAGCACCGGCGCGAGGGCGTGCACCACGGTGTCCGCCACGATGTTGCCCGCACACGCACGCGACATCGTCGGGGCCGGATAAATCGGGTTGGCGAGCGAGCCCTTCGGCGCCCGGATGGTGATTGCGCGATACAGGCCATCATTCTGCGGGATCTTCCCGAACCGCTCGCTGTCGAGCAGGACCGAGCGCAGCGCGAGCCAGATGGCCACATCGACCGTGCCCACGAACGGCATGTTCAACGAATAGTGATCGAGCTGCCGGGCCGTGCCTTCCAGGTCGACGGTCATTTCCTCGCCCGCCACCGTGAGCGACACCTTGATCGGCAACAACTGCAGTCGCGGGTCGTCCCGCCCGAGCAGTCCATCCAGGTGCCCGACAGCCGAATAGGTACCATCGGGGATCTTGCCGATCTGCGCCCGCATGAGCCGCTCGGACCGGTCGAACAGATCATCGACGGCGGCGCTGATCACCGCCTCACCGTAGCGGAGCAGCAGCTCCGAGTAACGGGCTGCGCCGATCCGGGCCGCCGCAACCTGCGCCTCGAGGTCGCCGAGCACGAGGTCCGGCACCCGCACGTTGTCACGCAGCAGCTGCCAGAGCATCTCGTTCCGGCGCCCTCCTTCGTACACCTTCAGCGCCCGCAGCTGCAGTCCCTCGGCGCAGGTGTCGACGCACTCCGCGTTGCCGACCGTCCCGGGCTGGGATGAGCCGATGTCCAGATGGTGCGCCGTGGTCATCGAGAATGCCACCAGCTGCGGCCCCGAGAATACGGGAATGCAAATGCCGATGTCCGGGCTGTGCGAGGCACCGTAGTACGGATCGTTGTGTATGATCACGTCCCCCGGCTCGATGCTCTGCCCCCGCTCGCTCAGCAGCGCGAGAATTCCCCGGATGTAGCCCGGAATCGGACCGGACTGCAACGGCGTACTCAGCGAGCACTCGCAGAGCTGCCTTGCCCGCGCATCGCACAGTGCCGCTCCGAAGTCTTCGGACTCGCGGATGATGCTGGAATAGGCCATCCGCATCAGCTTCAGACCCATTTCAACCGCGATATTCTCGAGCGCGCCCTGGATGATGCTGGCGGTTATGACATCGACCCGCGCCTCATCGGGACGGCTGCTTGGCAGCTTCGGCATGATCGCCATACACAAATTGACTCTGACGTCACATTCAATCACAATGCCATCGACGAATCAATAGATGGGAGATACGCGGTTTCGCTGCCATCGATGACCCGACAGGCGATCGCAGCTCACACGACATCAAGGCTCCATTGCAGATTCGCCCTGACAATTCCGGGAACCAGGTGCTTGATTCCGCTGCCACAACCGCTCGAGACCGCCGCCTGAGGGTCGCCGCACCGCCGGGTCGCTGTCGAAGTCAACGTCCGACCGGCTCGATGGATCGGCGCCCCATCCCGCCCTGCATGCCCGATGCGCCGGCGGACACGGCCCGCGCGGACGGTGTCATTGCCGATTCGCAGCCTCGCGGCCGCCGACCGCTGCCGGCCGCCACGCCATTCGATATAGTTCGCATCACGCCTTACGTCCAGCCGCTCGGAACCGTTGCAATGCCCAAGCCCGCACGAACATCCCGTTCACGAGTCGTAGCCGCCGAGAGCTTGGGCAGATACGCGCTCGAATCCCGCGAGCGCCTGAAGCAGGCGGCCCGCCAGCTCATCAACCGACACGGTTACACGTCGCTGCGCATCGAGGATATCGCCGCCAAAGCCAGGCTTGCCAAGGGACTCTTTTACCGATACTTCAAGAACCGCTACCACATCACCCTGGAACTGTGTCGCGACGTGTTTACCGACATCGAACGCGAATCCTCCGGGGTGCTGCCGGACCCCCACCCATTCGAGTGGTTCACCCGGCACGCAATGACCGCGACCCGACCGTTCTGCGAGAACCCCGGCCTGCTCGCCTGCATGTTCGAGCTGCACGGGGAGTTTCCGGAAATCTCACGGGCGTGGAAGGAGACCAGCCGGCGCTGGAACCGCCGGCTCGCCTCGTATCTCGAGGAGAGCGGTGGAATTTCCCGGCAGAACTCCGAGGACATGGCGTTTGTGCTCGCCGCCATGATGGAAGGGATCATCTATCAGGATCTGGTGCGAAACGTCAACGATTTGCGTGCGCTCGGCAAGCGGCCCGAGCAGATCGCCGAGATCATCGCCATCGTATGGTATCGAACCGTCTATCTGGAATTGCCGCCCGCATCCGCAGTGCGGTTCGAGTCCCGCCTGTTGCACAGCATCAGCCTCCCGCGAGCGGGTCGATGAGATCGCCTCGAATCCGAGATTCAACTGCAGGTGATTTTCCATGAAGCTAGTTGGCGTGGACGTTGGCGGCACATTCACCGACATCATTCTTTCTGATGCCGGTGCCGGTGAAGTGTTCATTCACAAGGTTGCGAGCACGCCCGATGATCCTACCCGCTCGATTCTGCAGGGAATCAGGGAGATCTGCAGTCGCAACGGCATTGCGCCCGAGGAAATCACCCATGTATTCCACGGCACCACGATCGCGACCAACGCGGTGCTGCAGCACCAGGGAGCGGTTTCCGGTCTGATCACGACCAAGGGCTTTCGCGACATTCTGCACATCGGCCGACACCAGCGGCCGCAGCATTACTCCATCGCCCAGGACATCCCGTGGCAGGCAGGCCCGCTCATTCGTCGCCGCCACCGCAAGGTCGTTTCCGAACGCATCGCTCCGCCGGATGGAGCCGTGCTGCAACCCCTCGATGAACAGGAGGTGCGGACCGCGGCGCTCGAGCTGCGCGCGGCCGGTGTACAGGCGATTGCGATCTGCTTCCTGTTCTCGCACCTGAATCCACAGCACGAGACACGGGCGAAGGCAATCGTCACCGAGGTCTGTCCGGACAGCTTCGTCACGACCTCTCACGAAGTATCGCTGCAATACCGCGAATTCGAGCGCTTCACCACCACCGCCATGAATGCCTTCGTCGGTCCGCTGGTGCGCGGCTATATCAGCCGCCTCGCTGCCGAACTGCGCGCCATGGGCATCGGCGCCGAGCTGCACATCATGTGCTCGAACGGCGGTGTGGCCACCGCCGACACCGTGGCGATCGCCCCCGTCAAGACCCTCATGTCAGGTCTTGCCGGAGGCCTTCTCGGGGCCGCCTGGTGCGGCCGGCAGGTCGGACGCGATAACATCATCGGGCTGGACATCGGCGGCACGAGCGCGGACATCGGTGTCATCACCGCCGGAGAGTTCCGCGAGGCCTCGGCACGCGACACCTTCGTCGCCGGCTTTCCGATCGTCGCACCGATGCTCGAGCTGCATACGATCGGTGCCGGCGGCGGCTCGATCGCCCGGCTCTCCGAGAGCGGCACGTTCACCGTCGGACCCCTCAGCGCCGGAGCCATACCCGGTCCGGCCGCCTACGGCCACGGCGGCCGTCAACCGACCGTCACGGACGCGAATCTGGTGCTCGGCAGACTGGACCCGGCCAACTTTCTCGGCGGTGCCATGAGGCTCGACTGCGAAGCCGCCACTGCCGTGGTGGACGAGCTTGCCGGCCGGATCGGATTGTCCCGGCTGGAGACCGCGGCAGGCATCCTCGACGTCGTGAATGCCAACATGGCCAACGCCATCCGGATGCGCACCATTCAGCGCGGCATCGATCCCCGCAAGTACTCGCTCATCGTTGCGGGCGGTGCCGGCCCGCTTCACGGCGCGGAGATCGCCCGGCTGCTCGGGATCTCCGAGGTCATCGTGCCGGAATATCCCGGAATCAACTCCGCTCTGGGGCTGCTCACTTCGGATCTGAAGTACGAGCTGATCCGCTCGACCCTGCAGCCATTCCATGCGCTGCAGCCCGAGTCGCTGCAGCGGGACTTCCAGCAGATGCGCGCAGAGCTTCTCGAACAGTTGAGCCGGGACGGCCTCGATCGCAGTACCGCCCGCTGCAGCTACGCGTGCGACATGCGTTACAGCGGCCAGGGTTATGAGCTGCGCGTGCGCCTGCCGGCTGCGGACATTTCGCGCACCGCCCTCGAGAAGCTCCTGGCTGAATTCCACCAGCGACATCGCGAGGAGTACGGGCACAATTTCCCCGCTCACCCGGTGGAAGTGGTCAATCTCTGTGTCGAGGCGATCGGACCGATGCCGAAGATCGCCCGGGTCACGAACCGCGCCGCCGCAGACTCCGGCACGGCGCTCGTGAAGCAACAGGCTTGCGTCTTTCGGGTGAACGGCAGGCTGCAGCAGCTGTCGGTACCGTTCTACCGCCGCGACGCGCTCGAAGACGGCTGCAGGATCCCCGGTCCGGCGGTGGTGTTGCAGCTCGATACGACTACCGTTGTACCGCCTGACTGCTCCCTGCAGGTCCACCGCAGCGGAATTCTCCTCATGCACATACCGACGGACAGCTGAACGGGACCCGGCCGGCCGCGGCCCGCGGCGCGCGCGCCGTCTCAATGGGTTCCAGCGCAGGACAGTGAGCGTCGTTCGAGACGTCGCAACGCCGTGGAGACAGCCAGATGAAGAACGTGATCATCCGAAAGCCGGGAGACGTCGATGCACTCGAAGTGCTTGAGTCGCCCGTGCCGGACTGCGGCGAAAACCAGCTGCTCGTCCGCGTGGAATATTGCGGCTGCAATTGGGCAGACACACAGGTGCGTCGCGGCAACTATCCGCATCCGATTCAATATCCGATCGTGCCGGGGTTCGAGATCTCCGGCACCGTGGCGGCAGTCGGCGCCTCGGTGCACGGGATGGCGATCGGCGAGCGCGTCGCGGGCCTGGTCCCGCAGGGCGGATACGCCGAATTCTGCGTGGCCGATCCGGCCGGCCTTTGGCGCGTTCCCGACACGATGCAGCTCGATGTCGCGGCGGCGTTCCAGATTCAAGCGCTGACGACCTATCACATGCTGCATACCGTCTATGCGCTGCAGGCGGGCGACACCGTGCTTGTGCACGCCATAGGCGGGGGGGTCGGCCTGTACGTGACGCAACTCGGCGTGCTGGCCGGTGCACGCATCATCGGGACCGTCGGCAGCGGCGGCAAAGCCGCCAAGGCCGTGGAATATGGCGCCAGCCATGTGGTGGACCGGCGCACGGAGGACTTCGTCGAGCAGGTCATGGCGCTGACCGAAGGCCGCGGCGTGGATCTGGCCATCGACTCGCTGGGCGGTGCGACGCTCGACCGAACCTTCGATTGTGTGCGTCACCTCGGACACGTCATCAACATAGGCGAGGCCGAGGGGATGCCGTTTCGGAACATCCGCGAGCGCCTGCTGCCCAGATCGCTCACCTTCACCCGATTTCACGCCGCGCATGTGCTCGCTTATCCCGAACTGTGGCGCAAGGGCCTCGATGTCGTCGTCGAGGCGATCACCCGTGGGCGTCTCGCCGTGCCGATCGTGGCGATTTATCCCATGGCAGATGTCCGGCAGATGCATGCGCGGCTCGAGCAGCGCGGCGTTTCCGGCAAGCTTTTGCTGGCGACTCGCTGACAGCGTGACGCACGGACCACGCTCCTTTCATGCGTCCCGGTCTGCCATGGAACCCGCGCTGCGCGCGTGCCGGCCGAAGTACCCGGAATGCTCGTCGCGGAATATTCGCGCGGCGCCGAGCTTGACGGCATCCTGGATCAGGAACAGGAGGGCGCAATATCCCCAGACCAGGCCCGCCCGGGCCCAGCCGATCGGTGTCACCAGCAATCCGTACACCGAGATGAGCGTCGCGATCAACTGCGCCGCCAGCGTCACAACGAAGAGCGCACGGCCCGGAGCCACCGTCCAGAACGCTCCACGGGTGCGCGCCGAGTACAGGGTGAAGATTCCGCCGACGGAGAGATTCAGATAGATCATCGTCATCACGGCGCCGCTGCCCATGCCGAGAAGCGAGGCGGCGATGGCGTAAATGCCGAGCGAACGAAGGATGGCAAACCCTCCTAGCGCGCCCGACATACCCATCACCGAGCGCATCTGCCAGCGCAGCGGCGTCGGCGCCGAACGGGTGTTGTCGTAGGCGATCGAGAGAATCGAGCCGTCGTTCAGGATTGCCAGGAATACGATCATGATCGCACTCACCGGGTAGACATGGAATGCGACGATCGTGATCGTGAGAAACCCGAGCAATGCGACGGTCTCCGCGATGCGGTACACCGCGTAGCTCAACATACGCTCGAAGATCCGCCGTGCCTCGCGGATCGCATCCACGATGACCGACAGACCGGGACTCAACAGCGCAATGCTCGCGGCCGAGCGGGCTGCATCCGTGGCGCCCGAGACGGCGATGCCGGCGTCGGCCTTCTTCAGGGCCGGCGCGTCGTTCACCCCGTCACCGGTCATCCCGACGATGTGGCCGCGCTGTTGCAGGACGTCGACGATGAGATACTTGTGCTCGGGGAAGACCTGCGCGAAGCCATCAGCCCGCTCGATGGCATCCGCAAGCTGGCCGCTTTCGTGTTCGCGGACCTCGCCGAAGACGCTCGCATTGACGATGTTCGGACCGAGATCGAGCTGGTGGGCGATCTCTTTGGCGATGGCGAGCTGGTCTCCCGTCACCATCTTCACCTGCAGACCGAGCTTCTCGGCGGCTTCGATGGTGGACTTGGAGTCCTCTCGCAGCGGGTCGTAGAGCGGAATGACCCCGAGAAAGCGCCAGGTGCCGTCTTGCGCAGTACGCGCCACCCCAAGCGAGCGAAAGCCCCGTGCCGCGAATTGCGTCACGGCCCGGTCCACCGCGCCCTGCACCTCTGAGAAGCCCGGATCGAGCGCGCTGATGACCTGAGGAGCGCCCTTGGTGACCTTGAACTCCTTGCCGTCCGATCCGGTCACCACCGCCTCGGTACGCTTGTGCACCGGATCAAACGGCATGAAACGCCCCAACCGATAGTGGGCCAGCGTCCCCTGGTCCCGCAGGCCGCTCAGGACCGCCAGGTCGATCGGATCCCGATCCTCGGCCCTCGAAGCCAGCGCGGCGGTCAGCATGACCTCCTGCGCCGAGACACCCGCAATCGAGAACGGCTCACCGGGCGTCAGCGAGCCCTGGGTGAGTGTGCCGGTCTTGTCCGAGCAGAGCACGTCGATACCGGCAACTTCCTCGATCGAAGAAAGTCGGGTGACGATCGCCTGCCTGCCGGCGAGCTTGCCCGCCCCGAGCGCCATGGTTATCGACATCACCGCCGGCATCGCCACAGGCACGGCTGCGACGATCAACACCAGCACCAGTTGCAGCACTCTCAGCACCGGATCATGGCGCACCAGGGCGACCCCGATGATGAGCAGCGCGAGCACCACGGCGACGACCAGCAGGTAATCGGCGATCTTCA
>JAJYTX010000029.1 GCA_021792815.1 Pseudomonadota bacterium | reverse complement strand
AGCTCCCGGCGCACCTTGCGCAGGTCGAGCCGGTCGAACGGCTCACCGGTGCGCAGCGAAACGGCGGCAGCGACGCCCGCGCCCTGGCCGCTCACCGCACAGCACATCATGTTGCGCACCGCGGCATGCGAGATCCGGTCGCCGCCGATGGAACGTCCGGCGACCAGCAGATGCCCGACCTGCCTCGGTACGAGGGAGCGGTAGGGGACATGGAAATAGCGCCCCGTGGTCGGCAGGATCAGCAGGCCGTAACCGTCGATGAACTCGGGAAAAATACCGATCGCATCCTCGAAGCGCGCCTCGCCGCGCACGTCGGCCGCGGTCAGGTTGTACAACGCATCGATCTTGCGCGTCTCGCGCACCCCGAGCGTCATGCCGAAGTTGCGCAGCTTAGAGTGCTCGCAGCCGGGCATGAACCGCCTGAGTGCCTCGACGGCGTGAATCGCCTGCCTGCGCCCCTCGATCTCGGCGCGCGTCAGGTCGCCGGCGTCGGTACCGTCTACGCCCGGCAGGTGGACGAGGTTGAGATAGGTGAGCTCGCCCTGATCGGAGATGCCGCCCCAGGTGCCGGCGATGGTGCTCAGGTTGGCGGGAATGACGCCGGCTTCGACCGCCCGCTTGAATGGCTTGCGCAGGAACGGCGAGAACAGGTCGTCTTCCTTACCGCCGGTTTCAATGTGCCACTCGCCGCTGCCGGCCCAGTCCCGGTAGGTCTGCGGGTCGGCGCGAACCTGCTCGAGAAAGCGGGCTTTGTCGACCCCCGCCATCGAGAACATGACCGAGGCGGCCATCAGCTGCTCTTTCGGGGCTTTGCGCACCGGTGCGCCGGCGCGTGCGGCGAGGTCTGCATCCCCCGTCGCATCGATCACCCGCTCCGCCAGCAGCGCCTCGCGGCCGGATTTGCTTTCCGTCATGACGCCGCGCACGACACCGTGCTCCAGTATCGGCGCTACGCACAGCCGGTGCAGCAGCGGCGTGACGCCGGCTTCCTCCACCAGCACGTCGGCGACATATTTGAACAGCTCCGCATCCAGCGCCTGGCTCAGGGACTGCGGCTCGGGCGTGGTCGCTCCCATTGCCCGGGCGCGCTGCTCGAGTTCGATGCCGATGCCCTCGCAGTCGACCGTGCCCTGGTGCCGGTACCAGGCAAACCCCTCGACGCCGACCTGGCTGATGTTGCCGCCAAAGCAGCCGTAGCGCTCGAGCAGCGTGGTGCGCGCCCCGGCGCGCGCGGCCGCGAGCGCCGCAGACAACCCGCCGGGGCCGCTGCCGACGACGAGCACCTCGGTCTCATGCACCACATCCACCGAACGCGCCGGTTCGGGAATTTTCCTGCTCATGGCATGCAGCCTCCGCCGGGCGTCCGGCCCCGTCAAGCGGCCGTCGTGGCGCCGCCCGGCCTCGCCTGGATCACGCCCTCCGGCGTGGTGTCGACCTCAGAAGTGGTAACCCCACTCCAGGCCCAGCACCCGCGGCCGCAGCGGCGTCTGGGCCACGATGAACTGGTCGGTGCTGATGAAGGTGCTGGCGTGGGAATTGGCGAGATTGTCCCCGTACAGGTGTACGTACCACTTGCCCTTCGACACGCCCAAGGAGGCCTCGTACGTCGTGTACGAGGGGTTTTCGAAGCGCAGGCGCGCGGTGCTGATGGCGCCGGCCTGGGCGATCGTCGGATTGGCGCCGGCCTGCGTGAACGAGTGATCGGTGTGCGTGGCGCCGAACTCGATGGACGGGAAGTAACCGTCGATCGGCCGGAACTGGTAGCGCACCCGCAGGTTGAACTCCATCGGCGGCGAGTCGGCGGTCGGCGAGCCGATCGGGCCGAAGGGGTTGGTGATCGGCGCGCAGTTCGTGCCGGCGCTCGAGCACAGCTCGGTGATCGGTTTGCCGTAGTTGACGCTCGCCGGATTGTTGTCGATCAGTGCCGGAGAGTTGATCTGACGGCTGCGGTTCCAGGAGGCCGCGCCCTGCAGCGTCAGTCCGGGGGCGAGTCGCGCGATGAACGAGGTTTCGACGCCCTTGACCACGAAATTCTGGCCATTGGTGTCGTAGAAGATGTTGCCCACCAGGCCGGGATCGAAGAACTCCACCTGCACGTCGTTCCAGTTTTCACGATAGATGGCGCCATCCCACTCCAGGTGGTGGTCGAGCAGCACCGTCTTCCAGCCGAACTCGTTGTTGGTCAGGGTGTCCGGATGATAGGCCTTCGGCACCGCGTACTGAGCCACCCCGTCCGGGCCCGGAGCGTGCAGCGCGCCGCCGTTCTGGTTGAAGCCGCCCGGCCGGTAACCCTGCGAAAAGGTGTAGTACACCATCACGCTGCGGGTGATGTGCCAGGTGAGGTTGGCGCGGCTGCGCCAGCCGGTCTCGGTGTCGCGCAGATGCTGCGCATTGAGATTGTACGAATAGCTGGGGTTGGCGCAACCGCCGACCGGCGTGCCGGCCTCGAAGCAGCCGAAGCTGCTGGTGACGCTGCCGACCGAGGAGTTGTCGAATCGGAAGTGGCGTGTGCCGAGCGTGACTGTGAGCACGTGCGGAATCAGGTCGTAATCGGCGGACACGTAAAACGCGAGCTGTTTGGCCTCGCGCATGGTGTCCTGGTAGAACGAGCTGTTCGGAGTCTGCAGTCCGGGGTTCTGCACGGTGGTGCCGGGCATCGTGCCGATGGTGGCGAAGCAGCCGGAATTTCCGGGGCTGCCCGCCGGCGCATTGCTCGTGCAGCTCGGCACGGTCCGGTAGCGCCAGTCCGTCTGGTCCCAGAGCTTCAGGTCATCGGCATACACGCCGATGATGCCGCGGGCCCGCCAGGAGCCCGGCGTGCTCAGCCGGAACTCGTTCTGCAGGTGTGTGTTGCGTTCCATGGAGTGCCAGGTGGCGCTCGGGGAGAAGCAGGTGGACTTCAGGCTGGTGTCATAACCTGTGCCGGGGCCGTAGCACTGGTAGTAGTCGGCGTATACGCCGCGCGCATAGTTGGTGTAGTCGCCCACCTGGTCGACGTTCCGGTCGAGGTAGCCGCCGGTGTAGACCGCGCGCAGCGGTCCCAGCCTGCCGTGCACGGTCCAGGCGGTGTCCTCGAAGCGGTCTTTGTCGTGGGCATTGTTGAACAGCGTCACCTCCAGGGGCGCGAGCGGCCGGCCGTCCGAGGCGTTCGGCTGGTCGTAGAACACGCCCTGGGAGTCCATGTTCTGGTAGGACTGCGTGATGAGCGCGTCCCAGTCGTCGTTGAACCTGTACAGCGCCTCGACGCGTATGCCCTGATAGGTGACCGGGTTGATGGCGCGGCCGGCGATCGCATCGTTGTTGATCGACGGACTGCCCGGAGGGACGCACCAGCCGCTGTTCGGTCCGCGGTCCGGGCAGCGGCCGTTTACGGCCGGGTAATTCGCGTAGTGGATGCCGATGTCGGTGTCCCGGCGGGTGAAGGTCGCCGGCACGTTGTTGATGTAGCCGCCGCGGCGATCGTCGTAGATCACCGCGCGCACCGCCATCCTGCCGCTGATCAGCGGCAGGTTGATGACGGCGGAGACGTTGGTGTTGGGATCGCCGTGGGCGGTGATGCCGTAGCCGGCCCTGACGTTGCCCTCTGTCACGTCGAGCTTCGGCTTGTTGGTGATGTAACGGATCACGCCGGCCTCGGCGCCGGCGCCGAACAGGGTGCCCTGTGGACCCTCGAGCACCTCGATGCGGTTGAGGTCGGCGGCGTAGATGTCGAGATTGCGGCCGGGAAGCTGCGCCGACTGGTTGTCGAGATAGATGGCGACATTCGGCCACAGTCCGGTGGAGCCGCTGCCCTGGCTGGCCTGCGAGCCGGCCGACAGGCCGCGCATGAACACTTCGCTCTGGCCCGGGCCGTTGTTCGCGACGGTGACGTTCGGCAGAAACTTGATGTAGTCGTCGAACGTGGATATGTTGAGCTGCGACAGCGTGCGCGAGGTGAGCGCCTGCATGGTGATCGGCACGTCCTGGATGTTCTGCCGGCGGCGCTGGGCGGTGACCACGATCTCCGAGAGCGCGCCGAGACGGGCGCCGGAGCCGGCAGGCGCGTGGGCGGCGCCGGCGGCGGGGCGGGCGGGCGGGCTCGATGCCGTGGCCTGTGGCGCGGGGGTGGCGGCGAATGCCCCGAGGGAAGCGCCGCTCAGTATGGCGGCCACCGCGTAAGACACCTTCGATTTCATCGAACGAACCCTCCCCGGATTTACTTATGGTTCCGACGCCGCCGCAGCGCGGCGCGGGCCGCCGGTCAGCGCCGCGGGCGCGGCAATGCCGGTAGCGTCTCGATTACAGCCGAGAGCGGCGCAGCGGGATTGAATGGATGCGTCAACTCGATGTTACGCAGTGGTCCCGGCGCCCGGCGGAGACAACATCGACGCTGACGGCTGTTGGATCGTGACTCGCCGAGCTGCTGTTTGAGGGCGACGGAACGTCTCCTGCAGCAGCGGCTGCGGGCCGGACATTGGATGCAGGTTGCGGACGGTGGAGGATGTGCGTCGCGTTATTCGAAGACCCGTGCGTGGGCAACGTCGGCACTGCCGGTCGGGTGTGGCTGCAGCCGGTGGCGTGAGGGGGAAAAGCCGTAGACGTCCTTGAACTGCCGGGAGAAGTGGGCGCAGTCCGCGAAGCCCGCCTCGATGGCGATCTCGGTCACGGAGCGGTCGGTGTTCTCGATCAGCCAGTTGGCGTAACGCATGCGCAGCTGGCGATACAGCGAGGCCGGGCCCAGGCCGAGCTGCTCGCGGCACAGCCGCTCGAGCTGTCTGACCGAGACGCCGAGCTCGTCGGCGATGGCGCCAATGGCGATGGGCCGCGTCAGGTTCTGCTCCATCAGCAGCAGCGCGCGCCGCACCCGCGGCTCGTTGACGCTCTCGGACATCGGCGGATGCGGCTGCGCGTCGTTGCCTTGGCGCGGACCGTCGAACAGCAGCACCTGGCTGGCCTTGTAGGCGGTCCCCCGGCCGAGGTGACGTTCGATCAGGTGCGAGGCGAGCGCGGCGGCTCCGGCCCCGCCGGCGCAGGTGATGCGGGGTCCGTCGGCGAGAAAGATCCGGTCGGCCACCACCTCCTGATCGGGAAAGGCCTCGCGAAAATCCTGGTAGTGATACCAGCTGACGCAGGAGCAGCGGCCCTTCATCAGCCCCGCGCGGCACAGCACGAAGCTGCCGGTGCAGATGCCGATCAGCGCCAGGCCGCCTGCGCCGATCTCCCGCAGGTAGCGCAGGGTGAGCTCGTCGACCTGCGGGCCGGCGTGCAGGATGCCGCCGACCACGACCACGTAATCGAGAGCGTCGGCCGGCAGCAAAGGACTGGTGGGCTGCAGTGCCACCCCGCAGCTGGCACTGATCGGCTCATGGCGCGCCGACATGATGGACCAATGCACGCGCACGGGCCGGCTGCGATCGCCCTCGTCGGCGGCGAGACGCAGGTGGTCCACGAAAACGGCGAAGGCGGATAGGGTGAAATGCTCGGCGAGAACGATGCCGACACGCAGTGATGGGCGCTGCAGCCGATCCGGGGAAACCTTGCGAGGTCCGCATGACTGCAGCATTGAACGGTCACTCAAAGTGCTTGGGCATCACGCATACGTATATTCCACAATGGCACGGCGCTATGCAAGACTTCTTTTAATACTTTAAAATAATCAGTATAAACAATAAGTTACATTACAACTGAAATTTCGTCGCGCTGCCGGGATCATTGATTGACTATTTAGGAAGACGTCCCTCCGCTCGCGGGGGAGCGATTCCGGGCGGATGCCGGTCCAGGCGGTGTCGAGCGCCGCTCCCGGCTCGGAGGGTGACCGAAGAGCGCCCGGTACGAGCGGCTGAAATGACAGGGTGAGCGGAAGCCGCAGGCCAGCGTGATGTCCATGACAGGCATCGCCGTCTGCTGCAGCAGCTCGCGGGCACGGTGCAGGCGGACGGTGGCGTAATACTGCGCCGGAGTCACGCCGAGGTTGCGGCGGAACAGGCGCTGCAGCTGGCGCTGTGATACGTCGCTGAGCCGCGTGAGCTCCTCGAGCGAGAGTGGTTCCTCGATATTGGCTTCCATCAGCTGTGCGGCCTGGGTGATCGACCGGTGGCTGCCGCCGAGGCGGGCGGCGAGCGGGATGTGCTGGCGATCCTGGCTGTCACGGATGCGCGCGACGATGAACTCCTCGGAGATGCCGGCGGCGACGGTGCGGCCGATGCGCGGGGTGATCAGGTGCAGCACCAGGTCAAGCGGCGCGATCCCGCCGGTGCAGGTGCAACGGTCGCGGTCGATGACGAACAGGTCCGGTGTGAACGCGACCCGCGGGAAGGTCTCGCGCAGCGCCCACAGGTTCTCCCAGTGAATGGCGCAGCGGTAGCCTTCGAGAAGCCCTGCCCTGGCGAGGGCATACGCGCCGGTGCACAGCGCTCCCAGGTTCAACCGCCGCTGCGCCAGGCGGCGCAGCAGCCGGATCAGCTCATCATCGACGGCGTGCTGCACGTCGATCCCGCTGCAGACGAACAGGATGTCCGGCAGCGCCGTTTCGTCGATCCGCCGGGTCGGGGTGAGGGTCAGGCCGTTGCTGGCGGCCACCGGTTCGCCGTCGGGGGAGTACACCGACCAGCGGTACAGCTCACGCCCGGCCAGATAATTGGCCATGCGCAACGGCTCGACCGCATTGGTGAAGGCGATCATGGAAAAGCGCCGCAGCGTCAGGAAGCCGAAGTGGCTGAGCGAGGCGGAGTCAGGGCGCACGGAATGTTCCCGCAGCATCTGCGGTCACACTACCCCGCGGCAGTCATGCCGTCCAGAGGCCATGGGCCGCGCCGGTCGGCCGCTAGCGGCCGGTGTGCGTGCCGCTGTCCTTGAACACGGTGTGCGGATTGACGTGGCGGACGAACTCGGCGACGTACTCATCGGCGGGTGCCTCGACGATGTGCTTCGGCGAGCCGGTCTGCACGATGCGTCCGCCCTCGAGGATGGAGATGCGATCGCCTATCTTGAGGGCCTCGTCCAGGTCGTGACTGACGAACAGGATGGTTTTGTGCAGCCGTTCCTGGAGGGCGAGCAGCTCGTCCTGGAGCTTTCTGCGGATCAGCGGATCGAGCGCCGAGAACGGCTCGTCCATCAGCAGGATCTCGGCGTTGGTGGCGAAGGCGCGGGCGAGCCCCACGCGCTGCTGCATGCCGCCGGAGAGCTCGCTGCAGTGGCGCTCGGCCCACTGCGAGAGTCCGACGAGCTCGAGCTGCTCGTCGACGATGCGGCGACGGCTCTCGGGCGGCTCGCCACGCAGCTCGAGACCGAAACCGACGTTCTCGCGCACGGTGCGCCAGGGCAGCAGAGCAAATTGTTGAAACACCATGGCGATCCGCAGCCGGCGGATCCTGCGCAGCGTGGTGGCATCGCAGTGGGCGATGTCGACGACCGTCTCGCCGTCGCGTACCAGGACCTCGCCACGGGTGACGCGATTCAGGCCGTTGGCCGCACGCAGGAGCGTGCTCTTGCCCGAGCCCGACAGGCCCATGAGCACCGAGATCTGGCCGCGCTCGACGCTGAGGTTGGCATGGCAGACCCCGACGATGACCCCGGTGCGCTCGGCGATCTCGGTGCGCGAGCCACCGGCATCGAGCGCCGTGAGGGCGAGCTGCAGGGCCGCGGCCGCCCGCCGGCGCGCGAGTCCCGGGGGCGGGAAGAGGATATCGACGTTGCGGAACTCGAGCGCGCTCATCCCTTGCGCTCCTTGCCGGCAGGTCGGGTCGTGATCCGATCGAGGATGATCGCCAGCAGCACGATCACCAGGCCCGCTTCGAAGCCCATGCCGATCTGCACGGTATTCAGGGCGCGCACCACCGGGACGCCGAGGCCGCCGGCGCCCACCAGCGCCGCGATGACCACCATCGAAAGACTGAGCATGATGCACTGGGTGATGCCGGCGACGATGGTCGGGGCGGCGCTCGGCAGCTCGACCTTCAGGAGCATCTGCATCCGGGTCGCCCCGAAGGCCTCGCCGGCCTCCAGCAGGGGCTTGGGCACGGAGCTGACCCCGAGCTGGGTGAGGCGGATGGGAGCGGGCAGCGCAAAAATGACCGTCGAGATCAGCCCCGGGACCACCCCGAGGCCAAACAGGACCAGGGTGGGGATGAGGTACACGAAGGTCGGCAGGGTCTGCATCAGATCGAGCACCGGGCGCAGCAGGGCGTTCAGCGCCGGTCGATGTGCGGCCGCGATCCCGAGCGGCACCCCGATCAGGCTCGACAGGGCGGTGGCCACGATCACCAGGGAGAGCGTCTCCAGGGTGTCGGCCCAGTAACCGAGGTTCATGATGAACAGCAACGCCAGGGCCACGAACAGCGCCAGCGCGATCGAGCGGCGCAGTCCCCAGGCGAGGGCGGTCAGTGCCAGGACCAGCAGCCACGAGGGAATCAGCGACAGCAGGGCGGTCAGCCCGTCGACCCCGCCGCGCACCACGCGCGAGAGGCCGTCGAAAAAGCCGCGTCCGTGGGCCTTGATGTAGTCAATGGCCACGGTGACTGCCCGGCCTACCGGGATCTTGTGGCTCGAGATCCAGCCCTGGAAGGTGTGTGGGGTGTTGGCGCTGCGCGCGGCGAGGACGGCGGCGAGCCCCGGTTGGCCATCGAAGGTGCTGACCCCATCGAGCCAGGCGGCGACCGCGACGGTGTGTGTCCTGATCCAGGCGGCGGCGGCGGCCCGTGGCGGCTGGTGGCGCTTGAGGATCGCATACATGATCTGGGTTTCACCGCGGGTGGTGAACTTCAGGTTGTGCAGCAGCCGGCCGATGTTGGGGCATTGGGCGGAGTAGCCGGCCCGGGTGTTGGTGAAGACCCTGGCGCTGCCGTAGTCCGGTCCGAAGACCTGGTCGCCGCCGGACAGGTACTTCAGCTGAAACTCCATGTTCATCGGGTGCGGTTCCCAGGCGAGGAACACGATCGGGCGGTGAGCGCGCACGGCGCGGGCGACCTGGGCGAGCATGCCCGCCTCGCTCGAGGCGATCAGGTGAAAGCCGCCGAGTCCGAACAGGTTGCGCCGGATCATGCGCAGCACCAGCCGGTTGCCGTCGTTGCCCGGCTCGATGCCGTAGATGGAGTCGTGCAGTTGCGGTCCGAAGCGCGCGATGTCCTGGAAGCTGCGCAGTCCCGCCGCGTAGGTGTAGGCGGGAACGGCCAGGGTGTAGCGCGCGCCGGTCAGGTTCGGACCGATGACATCGACCGAGTGATCCTGCACGTAGGGTCTGATGATCGGCGCCATCGAAGGCATCCAGTTGCCGAGAAACACGTCGATATCACCCTGCTTCATCGATTCGTAGGTCACCGGCACGGAGAGCATGGTGACTTTGGGGTGATAGCCGAGGTCCTGAATGATGTCGCTGAACAGAGCGGTGGTGGCTGTCACGTCGGCCCAGCCGATGTCCGAGAGGCGGACGGTGCGACATTGCGGGCCGTCGTGCATCGGAGCGGGCGGCGCGCCGGCAGCACGGGCTGCCTGAGGAGTGGCCGCACACACTGCCAGCGCGAGCGCGCACAGGCCGGCCCTCAGCCCGGATGCGGCCCGGGATCGCCCGCTGCGGACCGCTCCGTGCGTGCGGCCGGTTGTGAATTGAGCGTTCAAGGTGGCCTCTGTCGGAGCGGTCGCACGCGCATCATGCGGATGGCCGCCGGGGGCTTCGAGCATGGGAGCGCCGGTACCCTTGAATAATTGCGACACCTGACGCGGGTGCGGCCGCGCGCCCTCAGCGGCTTGACATCCGGCCCTTCAGGCGCCCTCGAGCAGCCGGCGCACATCGGCCGCCACCGCCGCCGGTCGGGCGCCGGTCTGCAGCAGCAGCCGCGCCCGACCGCGGCCGTCGAAGACGAACACGGCACTGCTGTGGTCCACTTCGTAGTCGCCGTTGCGGTCCGGCTTCTCGTCATGATAGGAGACGCGGTAGCGCTTGATCAAAGCGGTCAGCTGGGAGGACGTGCCGCGCAGGCCACGGAACTGCGGCCCGAAATTGCTCACGTAGCGCTTCAGCACCGCGTCGGTGTCGCGCCGCGGGTCGACCGTCACGAACAGCACGCGCACGCGCGAGGCCAGTGGTCCCAGCGTGCCGAGCGCGTCTGCCAGCTCGCTCATCGTGGCCGGACAGGCGTCGGGGCAGTGCGTGTAGCCGAAGTAGAGCATGACGACATCGCCGCGATAATCGGCCGCGCTCACCGGCCGGCCGTCCTGATCGGTCAGGTTGAATTCGAGCGGTGCCACCAGGCCCCTGACGTCGGTCACGTCAGGCTGAAGCTGGCGTGCGCAGCCGGCGAGCGCCAGTGCGCCGAGCAGGATCGGGCCCCACGCGAGCCTGCCACGCCGGCGCGGCGCGCTCATGCCGCCGCCCCCGTGGGCGAGTCATGCCGCACCGGGCGAGCGGCCTGCTGGGGCCGGGCCCGGGGCGGGGCCTCGTGAAGGATGTGGTGCAACACCGTCAGGACTCCGACCACTGACATCATCGCCGCAGGAATCCAGGTGAGCAGCCCCCCGATCTGCTGATCGAGCATGGGATTGATCGCCCAGGCGCGTCCGCAGACCGCGTAAATGCTGTAGAGCGGCCAGGGCACGAGCGCGATGTAGGCGCCGATCACGATCTGAGGAAAGGCGACCACGGCGAGGATCACGAACCGCAGGCCGTAACCGATGGCCGCCCGCCCCTGGGCCTGAATCGGGGCGAGCATCAGCCACCAGAAGAGAATGCCATCGACGAGCATGCTCCAGTTCATGAGCAGATAGCGGCGCGCATCGAGCATGGCGGCGAAATGGACCGAGGGAATCAGCCAGAAGTAGATCAGCCCGACGAACAGCACCGGAGCGATGAGGGGATGCTGCAGGGCCCGCCAGAGCAGCTCGATCGGCCGGCGCACCCAGGGCAGGCGCGTCGCCCGCCGCACGCCGCTCGGCAGGCCGGCCTGCAGCATCGGCACGGGGCCGGAGAGCACGATCAGCGCCGGTGCGATGTGGTGCAGCACCAGGTGCTGCAGCCGGTGCACCCAGAACATGTGCTGCGCCAGGAAATCATAATAGGTCTGCATGACCGAATAGCTGAGCATGATGCCCAGGAAAAAAACGAAGGGCCGCCAGAAGCCGACCGGAGTGCCGGCGCGGCGCAGCGCCCAGCTGCCGCGCACGTACAGCGTGAGCGCGAGGGCGCAGACGATGAGTATCGTCGGAGAGAATTGCCAGGGCAGGAGATACGACAGATACCTCAACGGTCCCCCGCTGCGACCGGGATGGCGGTCGCGTGCTGCCGATAGGGTACCAGACCGGCTCGCGATTGCACCGAGGGCAGGCCGCCTCCTGAGACCGCCCCGCGGCTGCCGCCGGCCGCTGCGCCGGGCGGTGGGGTCTCAGCGCGGGTTGCGGGGCGGCTAACCGCCGCTGCTGCGGCGCGGACGATCGGAAGAGGAGAGGTTCGGCGCCTGGCCCGGCATCAGCGTTGCGGTGACCCGGTTGCGTCCGGCGTGCTTGCTGCGATACAGCGCGGCATCGGCGATCCGCAGCATGTGGTCGCAGGTCCTGCGCTCCCCGAGCGTGGCGCGCGGCACGCTGCACAGCCCCAGGCTCGCGGTCACGTTGATATGACTTCCCTGCGCCTTGAATTCCTTGTCGGCAATCCGCGCGCGCAGCCGGCGCGCCACATCGAGCGCCTGCTCATAGGCCGTCTCGGGCAGGACGACCGCGAATTCCTCGCCGCCGATGCGCGCCACCCAGTCGACGCCCCGGCGCAGCGACTCCTGCAGCCGCATGGCGAACTGCTTGAGAATCTCGTCTCCGCCGACGTGGCCCAGAGTGTCGTTGACGTTCTTGAAGAAGTCGATGTCGCAGAGGATCAGCGACAGCGGTCTGCCGTAGCGAGCCGCACGCTCTACCTCTCGCGGGAAATGCTTGCTGAAGAACCGGCGGCTGGCGACGCGGGTCAGATCGTCGGTGGTCGAGAGCTTGCGGTTCTCGACCAGGGCGATACGCAACACCTCCTCGAGCTCGGCGATGCGCCGCGCCGTGCCGATGCGCGCATGCAGCTCACGCTCTTCGGCTCTGCGTCCTACGCAATCGTCGGCGCCGGCCATCAGTCCGGTCTCCCGGTCCGCCGGCTCATCGATCGGGGTGAGATACAGGATGTGTGGTTGACGGGGGAGCTTGTGCGCGCGGATTCTGCGGATGAGCTCCAGGCTGTCGGTGACCACGATCGGCCGGAAATCCTCCTCCAGACTCTCGAGTACCGCGGGTTCTTCGGGCACGATGGTGAGCTCGAGCATGTCCTCGCGGATGCGCTGCTCGAGCGTGCTGCGCAGGGCGGAGTCCGAGACCGCGAGCAGCGCGCGCGGCGGCGGCAGCACCCGCAACATCACTGCAACGGTCGCGGTGGTGTCCTGGTCGGTCACCGTCTCATGGATCCGGCGCTCCAGCAGCCGCTGAATGACGGTGGTTTGTCCACCATTGCGCATTGACCGATTCCCCTCGCCATGTGTGCCGCCGTTGTTGCGATCGGTTGCCGGAGAGACGGGTCCTTGTCCCGGTGGCGCGGCGGCATCGAGCACAAGCGTAGCGGGACTGTACGGGTGACAGGGCGTCGCCGTTGTGATCAACTGCGCATTCCACAGAATCTGTCACGCGTTTACCATAATCAGACTGCATATTCTGCCGGTGCAGTCGTCTTTTGCCCGTTCATCGAAGCCATGGAACCGCCCGCCATCACCCGCCGCCGACGCCCGTTTCTTGCGCCGGTCTGGCTGATCCTGCTCGCCAGCGTGGTGGTGCTTGGCGTGGCCCTGGCGCTGTGGCAGTCGGCGACCAATACGATCGTGGTTCTGGTGCCGCAGGCACGCGGGGTTCTCGGCTCGATTGATAACCCGCCGCTGTCTGCCGAGGGCGGGCAGCAGGCGCAGCAGCTGGCGCAGCGGTTCGCGGACGGCACGGGCGGGCACGGGCTCGATGCGATCCTGGTCAGCGGCACGCGCCGCGCCGAGCAGACCGCCTCGCCGCTCGCTCAGCTCCTCGGTCTGCAGCCGCAGGTTCTGGCCGGCAGCGACGGCGACGGCATGGCGGCCGAGATCATGAGCCGGCATTCGGGCGGTACCGTGCTCGTGGTGTGCAGTCGGGCGGAGGTTGCAGCGCTCGTCGAGGCGCTGAGCGGGCAGCGCGTCGGGGTGCCGGCGTTGCACGACCTGTACATCGTCACAGTGCCACGCTACGGGCCGGCCAAAGTGCTGCGCATGAGGCTCTGATCACCCTCGGCCTACGGCGCGGCGTACGAACGCCGCATGCGGGCTGATGCGCAGGTTCGAGACCACGAGGTCCCGGATCTGGCGCTTGGGATCGATCAGGAACGTGGCGCGGCGCACGCCGAGGCGCAGGGGCCCTGCCACTTCGTACATCCGCACCACACACCGATCCATGTCCGAGAGCAGCGGGAAGGGCAGACGGTACTCGTCCTGGAAGGCGTGGTGGCTTTCGGGGCTCTGCGGGCTGATGCCCGCCAGCTCGAAGCCGGCTTCTTCAATGGACTGGTGCAGGTCGCGAAAGCAGCATGCCTGGCGGGTACAGCCCGGCGTGAAGTCGGCCGGATAGAAATAGAGGATCAGGGGGCCTCGGCTGAGCAATGCGCTGAGCGAGACGGATCGTCCGTTCGCATCCTGCAAAGTGAATTCCGGTGCGCGGGCGCCAATCGCTAGCATGGGCCTTCCCCTGGGATGGCCTTGGCTTCCGAGGATATCACAGCTAGAATCGCCGGCCTCGCGTGGGGCGGTAGCTCAGCTGGGAGAGCGTCGCGTTCGCAATGCGAAGGTCGAGGGTTCGA